>JAAWKB010000027.1 GCA_022797115.1 Oscillospiraceae bacterium | reverse complement strand
GCCGATCGCCGTTAAGGCGGACCTCGAAGTGGCAGTGGTTGCCGGTGGACCGGCCGGTGCTGCCCATCTCCGCGATGTGCTCGCCCTTGTAGACCTTATCGCCCACGCTGACCAGCAACTTGCTGTTGTGGCCGTAGTAGGTGACATAGCCGTTCTGGTGGTCGATCTGCACCAGGTAGCCGTAACCGCTCATCCAGCCGGCGTAGATGACCTCGCCGCCGTCAGCGGCCACGATGTCCGTGCCGTAGGAGTTGGCGATGTCGATGCCGCTGTGGAAGGAGCTGCCGCCAAAGATGTTCCGGTAGCCGTACCGGGAGGTGATGGTACCGCTGGTGGGCCAGCGGAAGGTGCCTGTAGGCGCCCAGCTGGGCCGCTCCTTGGTACCTCTGGCCTGGACCTCGGTTACAGGTTCAGTGAGCATGGTCTGGGACTCAATGACGCGCTCGATCTCATCCAGGCCCTTGTAGGTGACTCTGGCCACCGTATCCGCAGTGCCGTACTGGCCCTTGGTGATGGTCCGGGTATCGCCCTCCCACATGGTGTCGTCGTCCACATATTCGATCTCATAGGGGATATCCGCCACATAGTACTCGTTCTGTACGGCAATGACGGTCAGATAGGGGACAGCGTTGCTGATGAGCAGCTCATCCCCGATTTGCAGCTTGTCGATGTCATAGCCGGGGTTCAGGGCCAGCAGCTGGTCGTTGGTCAGGTTGTGGTCCTGGGCAATGACAGACCATACGTCGCCGCTCTCCACCGTATAAGTCACCTCACCGGCTTTGGTGCTGTTGAGGAGCAGGGCCACGTTGGCCAGATTGGTGAAATCCTCCGTGGGCATATCGCACTCACGGATCTCAACCTCCTCCACAAAATCGATGGAGATGGTGTTCTCATTGCGGTAGGGGGCGGCCAGCTGGGTGAGCAGCTCATCCATGGCCCCTTCGGTCTGGGTTGCGCCAATAAACTCCCCGTTTACATACAGGGCGTAGCCGTGCTCCACCACACGCAGGGTGTCGCTGAGGGCCGCCTCCAGATCCCGTTCATCCACCAATGCGCTGCGGAAGGTCAAACCGGTGGAGTAGGAGACCTTGTCTGCCTCCACGGTGTACCGGCTGCCCAGGGCGTCGGAGATGGACCGCTCCACCGACAGCACAGCGGCATGGGCCTCCTCCTCGCTGGCTACGGTACCCAGCTCCACACCGTCAAAGGTTAAGGTAGTAGCAGTGGTGTAAAGCACCTTGTATACGGCGAACACGGAGATAGCCAGACTGGCGGCCAGGAAGATGGCAGCGTGGACCCGCTTGGGCTCTGTCATGCGCCGCAGGCGGGAGACGCACTCTGACAGGGAAGAGCGCACCTGATAGGTAAAGCCCGCCATCTTCTGGCGGAGCATAGGCATACTGCCTGCCAGCAGCAGCTGAAGCTGCATATAGGCACTGTTGGACTCCGGGAACCGCTGCCGGTCCCGGTAGCCGGGAATCCGCTTCGTCCTGCCGTCCCGCCCCATAACGACGACGCCCCGGGAGGGCGCAGCCTTGACCGGCGCTTCGCCTGTCTGCTGATCTGTCACAGGGGAAATCCTGCTTCCTCTTTCATTATTCTTATTCTTTGGAACCATTAGGCATCCTCCAGGTAGTAACAAATCGGATCAAAGGGTTACAAAAAGTTACAGGGCTATTTTAGCGCATTTTTTGCCGTCAGTCAAGCCCCAGTTTACATTTTCTTTTCTGGTTTTTCGGTGGTTTTGTTCTGATCCGCATGACATTACGGAAGGTTTTTCCCAGTTGTGGGAGGCAGGGAGAAAATGAGAATCTGTATTCACAACTGTTGTACGCCGCCTGTCCAGTCTTTTTCCCGCCAGACTGCGTCGCTTTCCCTTGCAATCCGTCAGGGTTGCTGCGGGAAATCTCCTTTGAAAAGCAATTGTTTCTCAGCCGGCGGTTCGTTTCCTTCTGGCAGGTCTCCCAACCGGCATTGCCTTTTTTTGCTGCTTCTGCTATACTCAGGTGGAGAAAAGAGGTGTTGGACATGCTGACATTTGCAATTCCCTGCCTGTTTGGCCTGGAGGGCCTGGTGGGGGACGAGGTGCGCCGCCTCGGTTTGAAAGAGGTGCGCGTGGACAATGGGCGGGTTTTCTGTCAGGGGACCCTGGCGGACGTGCCCAGGCTGAATATCAACATCCGCTGTGGAGAACGGGTTTTGATTGTACTGCGTACCTTCCCGGCCAGGAGCTTTGAGGCCCTTTTCCAGGGTGCGTCCGCTGTGGCTTGGGAGGAGCTGGTCCCTGCTGACGGACGGTTTCCCGTCAAGGGCTATTCCCTGGATTCCCAGCTCCATTCGGTGCCGGACTGTCAGAAAATCATCAAGCGGGCGGCGGCGGACCGCTTAGGCCGGGCCTATGGCCTGGGGCGGATGCCGGAGACAGGGGCAAAATATCAGATCCAGTTTGCCCTGATGCGGGATCAGTGTACGTTGTATTTAGATACCACCGGTCCCGGTCTTCACAAGCGGGGCTACCGGGCGGTAGGGGTGGAGGCTCCTCTGCGGGAGACCCTGGCAGCCGCTATGGTGACGCTCAGCCGCTACCGGGGCCGCGACCCCTTCCGTGACCCCTTCTGCGGCTCCGGGACCATCGCCATTGAGGCGGCTCTCATTGCCAAGAACCGGGCTCCGGGCCTGGACCGGGCGTTTGACGCGCAGAAGTGGACATGTGTGGACAGCCGTTACTGGCTGGACGCCGCTGGGGAGGCCATGGATCGGGAGTTCGACGGCTCCTACGACATCTGGGGCGGCGATCTCGACCCCAAGGCGGTGCGCATTGCCAGGGAGAACGCGGTCAAGGCCGGGGTAGAGGATCTGGTCCGCTTTGAGACGGCGGATGCGGCGGCCCTCCGCTGCCAGGGGGAGTATGGCCAGGTGGTGACAAATCCCCCCTACGGGGAGCGGCTGTTGGAAAAGCAGGAGGCGGAGGAGCTTTACCGCATGTTTGGCCGGGTCTACCGGGAGATCCCACCCAAGTGGCGGGTTCTGGTGATTACCAGCCATCCGGAGTTTGAGCGGTTTTTTGGCCGGAAGGCGGATAAAACGAGGAAGGTATATAATGGTATGCTCAAATGCGGCCTCTACCAATTCAGCCGGTGAGCCCCTGTGCAGAGGGGAGAAAAGGAGCGAAGCCAATGCGAGAAAATGAACTACTGGCCCTGTTGGAGGCGGTCCGTTCCGGTGAAGTGACCCTGGAGCAGGCAGCAGACTGTTTGAAAGGGGAGCTCTTTGAGGATTTAGGCTATGCCAAGGTAGACCACCATCGGGCAAAGCGGCAGGGCGCGGCGGAGGTAATTTTTGGTGAGGGGAAGACTCCGGAGCAGATTGACGGCATCGTCCGTTCCATGATGGATAGGGGAGCGGCCAACATTTTAATTACCCGGCTTTCCCAGGAGAAGGAGGCGCAGTTTCAGGTTCCCCACCGGTATAGCGTCCCCGCCCGTCTGGCAGTGGCGAACCCTGTGGAGCGTCCCCTGACTGGTGCGATTGCCGTTGTCTCCGCCGGAACCAGCGACCTGCCGGTCTGCGAGGAGGCGGCCCTCACGGCCGAGGCCCTGGGCAGCCGGGTTTTCCGGGTCTATGACGCCGGGGTTGCCGGCCTTCACCGGCTTCTGGCGGAGCTGGAGACCTTGGAGCGCGCCCGCTGCATCATTGCCGTTGCCGGGATGGAGGGGGCGCTCCCCAGTGTGGTCGGGGGATTGGTCAGCTGCCCGGTCATTGCCGTACCCACCAGCATCGGATATGGGGCGAACCTGGGCGGTCTGGCCGCCCTGCTGGCCATGCTCAACTCCTGCGCCAGCGGCGTGAGTGTGGTCAACATTGATAACGGCTTCGGTGCGGGCTTCCTGGCCCATCGGATCAATCAGATGAAGGGGTTGGAGGAATCATGAGGATACTATATGTGGAATGCTCCATGGGCGCGGCGGGCGATATGCTCATGGGCGCGCTCTATGAGCTGTGCCAGGAGAAGGAGCGTTTCCTGGGGGATATGAACAGCCTGCTGCCCGGCGTATCGGTGGCGGCGGAGACCGTTACCCGCCAGGGCATTGCCGGGACCCATATGCGGGTGCTGGTCCATGGGCAGGAGGAGGGCCATTCCCACAGCCACGGCCATGAGGGCCATCACCACCATGCCCACCGCTCCCTGTCAGAGATTCTTGCAATGATTGACGCATTCCCTTTGCCCCAGGCAGTGCGGGAGAGCGCCAAGAAAACCTATGGCCTGATCGCGGAGGCGGAGTCCCAGGCCCACGGCGTTGGGGTAGGGGAGGTCCATTTCCATGAAGTGGGGGCCCTGGATGCGGTGATGGATGTCACCGGCGTATGCTATCTGCTCCATCTCCTGCACCCTGACACAGTGACCGCCTCGCCTGTCACTGTGGGCAGCGGAACGGTCCATACTGCCCACGGCCTGCTGCCGGTGCCTGCCCCTGCCACAGCCCGCCTGTTGACTGGCGTCCCCATACTGACAGGGGATATTGCCGCGGAGCTGTGTACGCCGACTGGGGCCGCCCTCCTGCGGACGTTTGCAGGGAGCTTCGGCCCCATGCCCGCCGGGGTTCCGCTGGGCTGCGGCTATGGCTGCGGGACGAAGGATTTCCCCCGGGCCAACTGCCTGCGGACATTTTTGCTGGAAACGGCGGAGGCCGGCGGCGGTCCCAATGACCAGGTGACGGAGCTGAAAGCCAACATTGACGACATGACCGGCGAGGAGTTGGGCTATGCCATGGAACGTCTGCTGGCGGCGGGCGCGCTGGATGTGTCCTATATGCCCCTCCAGATGAAGAAGAACCGGCCCGGCGTTTTGCTGCTCTGCCTCTGCCGACCGGCGGACGCGGACCGTCTGGCGCGGGAGATCCTGCTTCATACCACGACCTTCGGTGTGCGCCGCACGGATTGTACACGGTATGCGATGGAGATCACCAAGGAACAGGCGGACACGGCCTTCGGGCCCTTGACGCGGAAGGTGGGGACAGGCTTTGGGCTGACGAAGAGCAAGCCGGAGTATCAGGAGCTGGCTGCCGCTGCCCAGGCGCAAGGTGTACCTCTGGCCGCGGTGATAGATGAGTTGAAAAGGGGATAGCGGCCCTGGAAGAAATGTAGTCCAGATTTTTCCGGAGTGTTTCACGTGAAACACTCCGGTTTTTTGTGGGTAGGGGAGAGGAGAAAAGGTTCCTATGTATATATAATGAAAATCCCCGCATTTTCATCAATCGACCTTGCTTGGGATAAACTGATATGATATAGTGAATCAAGTCGAGTAAACGGCAGTTTCCGGCAGTATGTACGAAGGATATGGAGACGGGAAGGTGGTTCCATGCATTTTGCCCGGGCCAAGGGAATCTTGTCCGCTAACAATGGAATGAATCTCTATCGGGGGTGTTCCCATGGATGTATCTATTGCGACTCCAGGAGTCACTGTTACCACATGGAGCACGACTTTGAGGATATTGAGGTCAAGGAAAATGCGATTGAACTGCTGGAGAATGCCCTGAAGCGGAAACGTTTGAAATGTATGCTGGGGACAGGGGCCATGACAGATCCCTATATCCCCCTGGAGGGACAGCTTGGGCATGTCAGGAAGGCGCTGCTGCTGGCGGATCGCTACAGCTTCGGCTTCACGCTGCAAACCAAATCAGACCGGGTCCTGCGGGATATTGATTTGCTGCAATCGATCAATCAGCAGAGCAAATGTGTGGTTCAGATGACGCTGACCACCCATGACGAGGCGCTGTGCAGGATACTGGAGCCCCATGTGAGTACAACGGGGGAGCGGGTCGAGGCATTGAAGCAGCTGAAGCAGGTGGGCATCCCAACCGTTGTATGGCTCTGCCCCATCCTCCCATTTATCAATGATACGCTGGAAAATATAGAGGGGATCATAGAGGACTGCGCGGCTGCGGGCGTTTATGGGGTGATCTGCTTTGGTATGGGGCTTACGCTCCGCGAGGGAAACCGCGAATACTTTTACCGGCAGTTGGATCGATTTTTCCCCGGTATGAAGGAGAGATATATCAAAACGTATGGGCTGCAATATCAGATCACGAGCCCAAGGAACGATTTGCTGATGGAGCGATTCCACAGTAAGTGCGAGGAAAACGGAATTGTGCATAGCAACGAACAAATATTTACCTATTTATACACATATGAGGAAAAGCAGGAACAGACCCAGTTCAGTTTGTTTTGACCTGCGCTTATTTTGGGTAAAAAGCGGAACAATGCAGCCTTTATTGATAAAATGGGAGATACTTTGTGCAAAAATTTTTGCGATGTCATGTTGAAATACGAGAGTTTTGTGCTATACTAAATATTATGCTAGAAAAATAGGGGCTTCTGCCCCTCTCCCGGAGGTGTTCAGTGAGCAAAATCGTTGCGATTGTCAATCAAAAGGGAGGTGTAGGGAAGACGACCACCTGTGTCAGTCTGACTGCCGCCCTGCGGGAAAAGGGAAAACGGGTGCTCCTGTGTGATTTTGACCCCCAGGCCAACGCCACTTCGGGTATGGGTGTGGATAAATCCCTCTCCCAGGGCATCTATGACGTCCTTCTCAATGGTGTGGAGCCAAAAAAACGGGTGGTTTCCACACGCTATGGGGATGTGCTCCCTTCCTCTAAGGGGTTGGCCGGCGCGGGCGTGGAGCTGGTGGGAATTCAGGACCGGGAGCATCTGCTGCGGCGGGCGCTGGAGAAGCTTGCGCCTGACTACGACTACATATTCATTGACTGCCCGCCCTCCCTGGAGCTGCTGACACTCAACGGCTTATGCGCGGCGGACAGCACCCTGGTACCGGTGCAGAGTGAATATTTTGCCCTGGAGGGGCTCAGCGACCTGATGTATACCATCCGGGCTGTCCGGCGTTCCCTGAACCCCAGCTTGGAGCTGGAGGGAGTGCTGCTGACCATGTATGACAGCCGTACGAATCTGGCCCTGCAGGTGTCGGAGGAGGTCAAACGGTTTTTCCCGGGTAAGGTTTACAGTACGGTTATTCCCCGGAATGTGCGCCTGAGCGAGGCGCCCAGCCATGGCAAGCCGATCTGCGCTTATGACCGCGCCTCCCGCGGCTGCGAGGCATACGCGGCCCTGGCGGAGGAGTTTTTGAAGAAGAACAAGAGTTGATCTGTACGGAAGGAGAAAGATCCCTATGGCACAGAAGGAAAAGGGCATGGGCAAGGGCTTGAGCGCGCTGCTGGGAGATGATTTCTCCGCTGATTTCACCGCGCCATCCTCTACGATCCCCCTGTCCCAGATTGAGAGCTGCCGGAATCAGCCCCGTAAGAGCTTCGATCAGGAGAAGCTGGAGGAACTGGCAGAGTCAATCCGGCAGCATGGTGTGATTCAGCCCCTGACCGTGCGGAAATTGGCCTCCGGTTACTATCAGATCATCGCCGGTGAACGGCGGTGGCGGGCGGCCCGGCTGGCAGAGCTGACAGAGATCCCCGCTGTGGTCATTGAGGCGGACGACCGCAAGGCCATGGAGTTGGCTATGATTGAAAACCTCCAGCGGGAGGATTTGAACCCTATGGAGGAGGCCCAGGGCTACCGCACCCTGGTGGAGACCTATGGAATGACCCAGGAGCAGGCGGCCCAGCGGGTAGGGAAGTCCCGCAGTGCGGTGGCCAACGCCATGCGGCTACTGGACCTCTCCGATGCCATTCAAGGCTTAGTGGAGGAAGGGAAGCTCTCCGCCGGGCACGCCCGGGCAATCCTGCCCCTTTCTCCCATCGTGCGGATGGAGGCGGTAAAGACGGTGATAGCCTCCGGCCTCAGTGTCCGGCAGACGGAGCAGCTGGTCAAGCGCCTGCTGGCCCGGGACGAGGAGGAGAAGAAGCCGAAGCCGCCGGTCCCCGCAGTGGACTATGTGGCGGAAGCGGAGCGGTCTCTGTCTGCCCGTTTAGGGCGCGCCTGCCGTATTGCCCAGGGTAAGAAGAAAGGGAGGATTGAGATTGAGTACTACGGGGTGGACGATCTCAACGAGCTTTTGGAGGCACTGGAGCGGCTGGGGAAATAGCGATGTTTCACGTGAAACATTGTCCCACCAGCATTCCATACCAGTGATATTGACAGGCGATGGGGCAGGAAATCTCCATCCGGTAGGGCGAAAGACAAGATAATTCCAGGTACTACTCTATATAATATCTTATAGATCCCGGCTTTCCAAACAGGAGGGTCAGGACTGCCTGCGGTGCAGGAAAGGAGAAACTATGTTAGATATCAAAATGATTCGGGAAAATCCGGACGCAGTACGGGAGAATATCAAAAAGAAGTTCCAGGAAGAAAAACTTCCCTTGGTGGACAAGGTACTGGCACTGGACAACGAGAACAGGGCCGCCATTACCGAGGCCAGCGAGCTGAGGGCTCAGCGCAATACCCTGAGTAAGCAAGTAGGGATGCTGATGGGCCAGGCGAAAAAAGACCCCTCCAAGCTGGAAGAAGCGGAGGCGGTCAAAGCACAGGTTAAGGCCAACGCCGAGCGGCTGGCCCAGCTGGAGCAGGATGAGGCGCGTCTGGAGGCGGAAATCCACAAGCTGATGCTGGTGATCCCCAATATCATCGATCCCTCCGTGCCCATTGGGCCGGATGACAGCTGTAATGTAGAGGTGGAGCGGTTTGGCGAACCGGCAACGCCCGGTTTCCCCATCCCATACCATACGGAGATCATGGAGCGTTTCGACGGCATAGATATGGACGCCGCCGGGCGGGTCTCCGGAAATGGATTTTACTATCTGCTGGGCGATATTGCCCGGCTTCATGAGGCAGTGTTGGCCTATGCCCGGGATTTCATGATTGACAAGGGCTTCACCTTCTGCATCCCGCCCTTTATGATCCATGGCAATGTGGTGGAGGGCGTCATGAGCCAGACGGACATGGATTCCATGATGTATAAGATTGAGGGCGAGGACCTGTATCTGATCGGCACCAGCGAGCACTCCATGATCGGGAAATTTATCGATCAGATCCTGCCCGAGGCGTCTTTGCCGCAGACGCTCACCTCCTACTCCCCCTGTTTCCGGAAGGAGAAGGGCGCCCACGGTATTGAGGAGAGGGGCGTATACCGCATCCACCAGTTTGAGAAGCAGGAGATGATCGTGGTCTGCAAGCCGGAGGAATCCATGGACTGGTATGAGAAGATGTGGCGGTACAGCGTGGAGCTGTTCCGCAGCATGGAGATCCCTGTGCGGCAGCTGGAGTGCTGCTCCGGCGATTTGGCGGATTTGAAGGTGAAATCCTGTGATATTGAGGCATGGAGCCCCCGGCAGGGAAAATATTTTGAGGTCTGCTCCTGCTCCAACCTGGGGGATGCCCAGGCGCGGCGGCTGAAAATCCGTGTCAAGGGCGAGGATGGGAAGAATTACCTGCCCCATACCCTCAATAATACCGTCGTGGCGCCGCCCCGGATGCTGATTGCTTTCCTGGAGAACAACCTACAGGAGGACGGCAGTGTGCATATCCCGGAAGTCCTGCGCAGATATATGGGCGGCAAGGAGAGACTGGTACCGAAGTGCTGACACAGGCAATGGCCTGTTGATGATAGAGAGGAGACTATTTTCCAGCGAACCACGAAATATTTATAAAGGAGTATTGTGCAATGAAGAAGATCTGGAAAGTCCTTGGCGTGGCCGCTCTGGCCGTAGGCTTCACCCCCTACCGTGTGGAAAAAAACGAGGAAACCGGCGAGAAGAAGGTCCAGGCCCTTCTCTGGCAGATGACCCGCAAGCCCATGGAGGAGGAAAAGGAGGAGGTCTCCATCAGCTTTGGCTTTAACCCGTCTGCCCGCAAGGAGAACGAGGCCCACCTGTTCAGCGACGATTTGAACGTGGAGTATGCCGGCAGTGGGGAGCAGGTGATCGAGGTAGAGATGGCCGGGAGCGCCGCAGAGGAGCCTGCGGCAGCAGAGGAAGAAGCTGCGGAGCCTGCCAGCGAGGAAAATGTGGAAAAGGAGGAGCCTGCCGGCGGGGATGAGACCGCTTCTCCGGCTGAGGTGTAAGAAGTTTTCCACAAAAGATGAAGGAACTGTGTAAATGAAGAAATTCTTAGAGGAATTTAAAGCCTTTGCGATGCGGGGAAATGTGATGGATCTGGCGGTGGGCGTCATTGTTGGCGGCGCGTTCAGTTCGATCACCAATTCCCTGATTAACGACATGATTATGCCCATTGTAGGGATTTTCGTAGGAGAGGCCAGCTTTGCGAACTTACAGATTCAGGTAGACGGCGCGGTGATCACCTATGGGAACTTTATCCAGGCAGTGCTGAACTTCCTGATTCTGGCCTTTGTGGTGTTCTGCATGGTGAAGGCGGTCAACCGGCTTACGAATAAGAAGGAGGCGCCGAAGGCGGCGGACGCCCCGCCGGCGCCCTCTGCGGAGGCGAAGCTGTTGACGGAGATCCGGGATCTCCTGAAGGAGAAGCAATGAGGGAGACCCTGAACCAGGGGCTTCCCGCCTTGGGGCTGGGGACGGCGGCCGTCCCCGCCCTGGAGGCGTTCAGCGCCCTGTTGCTGGAGCGGAATCAGGTGATGAACCTGACGGCCATCACAGAGCCGAAGGATGTGGCTGCCCTCCATCTGCTCGACAGCCTCGCATTGGTAGGACTGGCCGGTCTGAAGCGGCAGAATGTGGTGGATGTTGGCACTGGAGCCGGGTTCCCAGGGGTGCCGCTGGCAATTGCCCTGCCGGAGCTCCGTGTCACGCTCTTGGACAGCCTGGGAAAGCGTGTGAATTTTTTACAGGAGAGCTGCGGCAAACTGGGATTGAACAATGTCCGGTGTATCCATGGACGGGCGGAGGAGTTCGCCTTAAAACACCGGGAGGGGTTTGACGTGGCTGTCAGCCGCGCTGTGGCGGCGCTGCCGGTGCTGTGTGAGCTGTGCCTGCCCCTGGTAAAGGTGGGCGGGCAGTTTCTGGCGATGAAATCCAGCCATACAGAGGAAGAGATTGGGCAGGCTAAGGCGGGGATTTCCCTGCTGGGGGGACGCATCATCGCAGTGAAGGACTATGTAATCCCCACCACAGACGTGGTCCACCGGCTGGTAATTGTGGAAAAGATATCCCCAACGCCCAAAAAGTATCCCAGAAGATTCGCCCAAATGAAGAAACAGCCCCTTGGATAAGAATAAGTTGACAGCTTTTCAGATGGCCGCCTGTTGATGAAAAGGCAAGAAAGCAGCATATGACATGGTAAGAAACGCTTTTATGGCGTTAAAATAGAGGATTTTGTGGAAATCCTAAAGGGAGGTGTCTCCGATGGGGCAGGCAATCGCCGTGGTGTCCGGAAAGGGCGGCACGGGGAAAACTTCATTTGTCGCCAATGTGGGCATGGCCCTGGCGCAGATGGGGCATAGCACGCTGTGCCTGGACTGTGACGTGGGGCTTCGGAATTTGGATATTGCAATGGCGATGACAGACCGGGCCATGATGGATTTCACCGACGTCATGGCGGGAAATTGCACCTTGGAGGAAGGTGCGGCAGTCCATCCGAGACAAAAAAACCTCTACCTGCTGACCGCCCCAGCCAGAATCGGTGCAATTCATATCGATGTGAACGGGTTCCGGGAGCTGTTCCCGGAGATCTGCAAACGGTTTGACTTCTGTCTGGTGGACGCTCCGGCGGGGCTGGGTGCGGGGTTCCAGCTGGCGGTATCCGGCGCCGACCGGGCAGTGGTCGTGAGCACCACAGATGCCAGCAGCCTGCGGGATGCCCAGCGTACCGTAATGGAGCTGGAGGAGCTGCCCAGGGAGCGGGTGCATCTGGTCGTGAACCGGTGCAGGAAAAAGCTGATGAAATCCCTCCACCAGACCATTGATGACGCGATTGATATGGCCGGGCTGCCTCTGCTGGGGGTGATCCCAGAGGACGAGACGATCCCGCTCTATGCCGGACGCAGCACACCCCTGCTGCTGACGACCAATGACTGCGCCGCCCGGGCCTACCGGAATATTGCCCGCCGTATCCTTGGACAGCGGATGCCGCTTATGAAAATCAGATGATCCCTAGAACCCCTGCGTTTATAGAGAGACATCAACAGAAAGGAAATAAGAAGCCATGTATATTGCTCTGATGTCCCACAACAACAAAAAAGACCTGATGGTTCAATTCTGTACGGCTTACGCCGGCGTCCTCTCCCGGCACAACCTCTGCGCCACCAGCACCACCGGACAGATGGTGGCGGATGCCACTGGCCTCCATGTCCATCGTTTTCTCACCTGCCAGCACGGCGGCAGCCAGCAGATCGGCGCACGGATTGCCTACAATGAGATGGATATGGTGCTGTTTTTTGTCGATCCCAACGATTCCTCCATGGAGAAGGAGCTCCTGTACATCTCCAGGCTGTGTGACCAGAACAACATCCCCTTTGCCTCAAACGTGGCAACGGCGGAGATGCTGGTGCTGGGCATGGACCGGGGAGATCTGGACTGGAGGAATATTGTCAATCCCAAGCATAAATATCTCCGCGATATGGTGCGCCCCCATTGACTTTTTGCAAGGAAATAGGCTATAATGGCTGACATGGCATTGACCGCGCGGATGGCGACAGAGTACCCGCGCCCACCGGACAGAGAGGGCCGCCGCTTGGCTGGAAGCGGCCCACGGGGACAGGGCGTGGGGAACGACAGCGCCGGAGCGGGGACGGAGACGTCCGCGGCTGGTCCCGCCGCAGCCGACGGGGACAAAAAGGGCTCAATGCGCCGCAGCGCACGCCGAATGTGGGTGGCACCACGAAGTATGACTGATTCGTCATGCTCTCGTCCCGCTAAGACAGGGGACGGGAGCATTGTTTTTATTGAGGGAAAAACGCCCCCTCCTTCCGGAGGGCGGATGGGAGAAAGGAGTATACTGCAATGAAGATTCAGCCAAGGACCCTCTCCGGGTTTATGGAGCTGCTGCCCCGGCAGCAGATGTTGATGGAGTCCATAATGAGGACACTGCGGGAGACCTACGCCCTCTATGGCTTCACCCCGCTGGATACGCCCCTCATTGAGGCCAGCGAGGTCCTGCTGGCCAAGGGGGGCGGCGAGACGGAGAAGCAGATCTACCGCTTTACCAAGGGCGAGAGCGACTTGAGCCTGCGCTTTGACCTGACGGTACCGCTGGCCAAGTATGTGGCCCTGCACTATGGGGAATTGGCGTTCCCCTTCCGCCGCTACCAGATTGGGAAGGTCTACCGGGGTGAACGGGCCCAGCGGGGGCGGTTCCGGGAGTTCTATCAGGCGGATATCGATATCATCGGGGATGGAAAACTGGATATCGCCAATGAAGCGGAAATCCCTGCCATCATCTATCAGACCTTCAGCAGGCTGGGGCTGCGGCAGTTCCAAATCCGGGTCAATAACCGGAAGATTCTGAACGGCTTCTATGAGATATTGGGGCTGACGGAGCAGGCCGGGGAGATTATGCGCACCGTGGACAAGCTGGCGAAAATCGGCCCGGACAAGGTGAACGCCCTGCTGACCGGCGAGCTGGGTCTGAGCGGCGAGCAGGCCGGGGAGATTTTGCGGTTCATTGGCATCACTGGCGCCAATGGGGAGGTTTTGGAGGCGCTGGAGGGCTACCGGGGACGGTGTGACTTGTTTGACGCGGGGCTGGACGAGCTGGGTACGGTAGTGAAATACCTGGCCGCTTTTGGGGTACCGGAGGAGAATTTCGCCGTAGACCTGACCATCGCCCGGGGCTTGGATTACTACACCGGGACCGTCTATGAGACCTTTATGACCAACCATCCGGAGATCGGTTCCATCTGTTCCGGCGGCAGGTATGACAACTTAGCGGAATATTATACGGATAAACTACTTCCTGGAGTCGGAATTTCGATTGGCCTGACCCGGTTGTTCTATGTTTTGAACGAACAGGGGATGTTGAACACGGAGATAGCCGCCGCACCGGCGGACGTGCTGTTGCTGCCCATGACGGACGACCTCTCCCCTGCCATTGCACTGGCAACCCAGCTGCGGGGCGCGGGCATCCGGGTGCAGCTGTACACGGAGCAGAAGAAGTTCAAGGCAAAGATGAGCTATGCGGACAAGACCGGCGTGCCCTATGTTGTCTTTGTCGGTGAGGATGAGATCCGGGAGGGCGTGGTGGCCTGCAAGGACATGGCGACCGGCGAGCAGACCAAGCTGGACGTTGCCCGGACGCTGGCGCGTATCCAGGACGGGCTCACAAAGCGGAGGGACGGCGCTGTCATTCTGGAGTAGGCCCTCCCCTACCCTGCCGGATAAAAGGGAGTAAATGTATGAGTAAAAAATGGAAAATTGCGCTGGTCGTGCTGGTGGTAATCGTGGTTTTCTGCTGTTGGTATACCCGGCCCAGAAGCCTGGATGCGCTGGTTGGAGAGGGAAAGATCACATCCATTGCCCTGCTGGCGCAGGTCGGAAGAGTGGGAGACAACGGAAAGGCGTTCATCGATACTTGGCAGGTGGAAAGCAACGGGGAGCGCGGCTATGTCAACAGCGGCCTGGAGGAAATTTTCAAAAGCTGCCAATACCGGGTGTCGCTCCGGAGCCTGTTCCCCTTCCCCTCCCACGACAAAATCTATGGGAAGGAGGGTGCGCCGGTCCTCCTGGTTTCAGCGGCCATAGAGAACGAACCCGGTTTCAACGCAGTCTGCCGCGGGCCGGTTGTCAAATTCACCATTGGAGGGCGAGCGATACTCGCCCAGGCGGAGGATGATGAGATCGGGGAAAAGCTGCTGGCGTATACCCAGGAATTCGGGTGGGAAACGTAATACAAATTGTTGTTTAATTTTTAAAATATACAAATATTGATAAGGAAAGGTGCTTTACAATGACACAGAATCGTACGCATACCTGCAACGAGCTCCGGCTGGAGCATGTGGGGCAGAAGGTCAAGCTCTCCGGCTGGATGGAGAATGTGCGGGAGGTTGGGCAGAATTTCGCCTTTGTGATCCTGCGTGACTTCTACGGGACAACCCAGGTGGTGGTAGAGACCGAGGAGATGATGGGTATGATCCACGGCCTGAACAAGGAGACCACCATCTCTGTGGAGGGGGCTGTCCGGGAGCGGAGCAGCAAGAATGCCGCCCTTCCCACCGGGGAGATTGAGGTGGTGCCGGAGAAAATTGAGGTCCTGGGCCGCTGTCAGTACAACGAGCTCCCCTTCCAGATCAACCGGAGCCGGGAGGCGGATGAGACCCTGCGGCTGAAATACCGCTATCTGGACCTGCGCAACCCGGCGGTAAAGAAGAACATTGTCCTGCGCTGCAATGTGATCTCCGCCCTGCGCGCAGCCATGGCCCAGCACGATTTCCTGGAGATCACCACCCCCATCCTGACCGCATCCTCCCCCGAGGGCGCGCGGGACTATCTGGTCCCGGCCCGGAAGCACCCGGGCAAGTTCTATGCCCTCCCCCAGGCCCCCCAGCAGTTCAAGCAGCTGCTCATGACCGCCGGGTTTGACCGGTACTTCCAGATCGCCCCCTGTTTCCGGGACGAGGATGCCCGAGGCGACCGCTCCCCTGGCGAGTTCTACCAGCTGGATATGGAGATGAGCTTTGCCACCCAGGGCGATGTGTTTGCCGTGCTGGAGGACGTGTTCCCCCCCATCTTTGCCAAATATGGCGCGTATAACCGGGCGTCCGCCGCTCCGTTTACGCGCATCAGCTTCACAGACGCGATGGAGACCTACGGCTCAGACAAGCCGGACCTGCGCATTGACCTGACAGTCCAGGATGTGACGGAGCTGATGGAGGGCTGCGGCTTCGGGCCCTTTGAGGGGAATACGGTCAAAGCCATTGTGGTCACGGACTTCACCGCCGCGAGAAAACAGATTGATAAGCTCTGTACCGACGTGGAGGTCCAGGCGGGCAGCAAGCCCTACTGGTTCAAGGTGGATGAGAAGGGCGAGCTGGGCGGCGGTATCGCCAAATTCCTGGCAGACCGGAAGGAGCGCGTAGTGGAGGCGCTGGGCCTGAAGCCGAATACCTTTGTGGGCCTCACCAGCGGGAAGAAGGGCGCGGCCCAGAAGACCGCCGGTGTGCTGCGCAGCAAGCTGGGCGCGCTGTGTCCCAACCATATGGACAAGGAGCAGTACGCATTCTGCTGGATTGTGGATTTCCCCATGTATGAGATTGGCGAGGAGAGCGGCCAGCTGGAGTTCTGCCACAATCCCTTCTCTATGCCCAACGGCGGGGCAGAGATCCTGGAGAAGGCCATCCGGGGCGAGGTAGACCCCCTGACCATCACAGCATTCCAGTATGACCTGGTGTGCAACGGCGTGGAGCTGAGCTCCGGCGCGGTGCGCAACCATGACCCGGAGATCATGATCAAGGCGTTCCAGCTGGTGCGGCTGGGCGAGGAGGATGTGAAGGCCAAGTTCCCGGCCATGTACAACGCCTTCTGTTACGGTGCGCCCCCCCATGCGGGCATTGCCCCGGGCGTGGACCGGATTGTCATGCTGCTGGCCGGGGAGGAGTCCATCCGGGAGATCATCCCCTTCCCCATGAACAAGAACGCCCAGGATCTGATGATGGGCGCTCCCTCCTTCGTAGAGCAGAAGCAGCTGGATGAGCTGCATATTGTTGTGACAGAAAAGGAAGAGGAATAGGTGCGCAGGCGGTGTTCATTCTTTTTTCTTAGAAGAAAAAAGAATCAAAAAAGAATTTTATACAGTTTGGAATTACTTTTCGTGCTGGCAATGGGGATATTTCTGTGCGGGTGCGGGGCGGAGGCCGAACCGCCGCCCGCACAGGAGGTTCTCGCCGCCGTGGAGACACCGGAGCCGGCGGCAGAGCCGGAGCCTGCCCCTGAGCCGGAACCGGAGCCAGTACCGGAGCCGGACCCAAAGAAAGAGGCAGTGGAGAGGGTTCTGGCCGGGATGAGCCTGGAGGAAAAGGTGGGGCAGATGTTCTTTGTGCGGTGCCCGGACCGGGGCGCTGTGGAAAAGGTCGGGCAATACCACCTGGGCGGTTACCTGCTCTTCACCCGGGACTTTAAGGACAGCGCCGGGGGATGGCTGACAGAGCAGGCATTCACAGACCGGATTACAGGGTATCAGGCGGCCTCCAGGATTCCCCTGCTCATTGGCGTGGACGAGGAGGGCGGCACAGTGGCCCGGGCCAGCCGCAATCCCAACCTGTTTCCATCGAAGTTCCAATCCCCGCAGGCGCTGTTTGCGAAGGGCTCCTGGGAGGCCGTTGAAGGGGATGCTGTGGATAAAAATAGTGGCCTTCTCGCCTATGGGATCAACGTCAACTTTGCCCCGGTAGCGGATGTGTCCACCGGCCCGGCGGACTTTATGTATGACCGGGCCTTTGGGCAGGACGCCCAGGCCACGGCGGACTATGTGCAAACTGTGGTAAAAGCGGCCGGGAACGTCTCCGTCAGCGACGGGGAAGCCTGTTATAGAATAGGCTCTGTGCTCAAGCATTTCCCGGGATATGGGAACAATGTGGACACCCACACAGGGATCGCTGTGGACGAGAGGCCCTACGAGCAATTTTTGGCGGAGGATTTCCTTCCCTTCCAGGCCGGGATTGAGGCTGGGGCCGGATCGGTGCTGGTCAGCCATAATATTATCCAAAGTATGGACGGGGAGCTGCCCGCCTCCCTGTCCCCGGAGGTTCACCGCATTTTGCGGGAGGAGCTGGGCTTTGAGGGCGTGATTTTGACCGATGATCTGGCCATGGACGCAGTGGAGTCGTATGCCAAGGACGGGTCCGTGGCGGTGCTGGCGGCCCTGGCGGGGAACGATATGATTGTCACTACGGATTTTGAAGTACAGATCCCACTGGTGATCGACGCGGTGCGTACCGGCATCCTCCCGGAGGAGACGGTGGATAACGCCGTCCGGCGGACGCTGGCTTGGAAATATGATCTGGGGTTACTGGAGTGAGAGGAGCGGAAGTATGAGCGAGGAATGTTTGATCTGCGGGGCGCCGCTGACGTACCTGGACAGGGATGAGCCCATGGAGTGTACGGTCTGCCACAAAAAGGAGGACAGCAAGACCCGCTGCGTAAACGGCCACTATGTTTGCAGCGTGTGCCACACCCAGGGCATGGACGTTGTGATCGGCCTGTGCCTGGGGGAGACGTCGAAAGACCCCATTGCTATCCTGGAGCGGATGATGGCGCAGCCCTTCTGCCATATGCACGGCCCGGAGCACCATGTCATGGTGGGCGCGGCCCTGCTGACGGCGTATAAAAATGCGGGCGGGGAACTGGATCTGCCCGCCGCCCTCCAGGAGATGTACAGCCGGGGGAAGGATGTGCCAGGCGGGGCCTGCGGATTCTGGGGGGCCTGCGGCGCGGGCATCAGCGCCGGGATTTTTGCCTCTATTGTCTCAAAGGCGACGCCCCTTGCGGCGGAGTCCTTCGGCCTGGCCCACCAGATGACGTCCCGTGCCCTGGAGTCCATCGGGATGGTGGGCGGGCCCCGCTGCTGCAAGCGGGACTCCTACCTCTCCATCCTCACCGCTGTCGATTTCGCGGCGGAGAACTGGGGAATAGCGATGGACAGCGCGGAGGTGGTCTGCCGGCACGCCGCCCAGAATAACCAGTGCATTGGGAAACGGTGCCCCTTTGCGGCGGCAAACCATAGGGAGCGTGCGGCGAAGACGGAAAAGCTCTATTATGCAGACTCCTTTTTGTCTGAATTTACGGCAAAGGTCCTCTCCTGCGAGGAGACAAAGGAAGGATGGGCGGTTGTCCTGGACCGCACCGCCTTTTACCCGGAGGGCGGCGGCCAGCCTGCTGACCACGGGACGCTCGGCGGCGTTGCCGTCACCGACGTGCGGGAAAAGGAGGGGGTCATCCGCCATCTGTGCGCCGCCCCGCTCCCCGCCGGGGAGACGGTGGAGGGCTGCATTGATTTCCAGCGGCGGTTTGACTTCATGCAGCAGCACAGCGGAGAGCATATTGTCAGCGGGATTCTCTGCGGGAGGTTCCACTGTGACAACGTGGGGTTCCATATTGGCCGGGAGCTGGTGACGATTGATTTCAACGCGGCCCTCAGCGAGGAGGACGTGCGGGAGGTGGAGCGCCTGGCCAACTGCTACATCTGGGAGGATCACGCGGTTGAGATCTCCTATCCCTCACCGGAGCAGCTGGCCCAGTTGGATTACCGGAGCAAGAAGGAGCTGTCCGGCCAGGTGCGGATTGTGACATGGCCGGGCGCGGACTGCTGCGCCTGCTGCGGCACCCATGTCCAGCGCAGCGGCCAGGTGGGGCAGGTGAAGCTGCTCTCCTGCCAGAAGTTCCGGGACGGCGTCCGCATTGAGATGGCCGCCGGGGGCCGCGCCCTCAAGCAGTTTACCACCATTTCCGAGCAGAACACCCGGGTCTCCCAGCTCCTCTCCGCCAAGGCGGAGGCCACCGCCGCTGCGGTAGAGCGGCTCCAGCGGGAGGCTCATGAGCTCCGGGGCCGGGTGGCGGCGCTGGAGGAGGGTGATTTCGCACGGAAAGCGGCGCAGTATGCCGGCGCCGGGGATGTGCTCATCATGGAGGGGGCGATGTCCGGCGAGTCGGTGCGGAAGCTGTGCGGCGCGGTGCAGGAGAGCTGCGGCGGACGGTGCGCGGTCTTCGCCGGGGAGGCTGGACGCTACCAGTATGCGGCCAGCCATCCGGAGGGGGATTTGCGTCCGTTGGCAAAGGCAATCAACAGTGCGCTGGACGGCCGGGGCGGCGGCAAACCGGCCTTTATCCAGGGCAGCGTCCAGGCCAGTGCGGCAGAAATCCGCACGTTCTGGGCTGCCCAGTGCGCAGGAGAGGAAAATCACGCGGGATAGGGGCGGTCTGAGATGAAGTATTTACATCAGGCGGTGCTGCTGGCCGCCATTACCTTTGCTGCGGAGCTGGTCAAATACGTCGTCCCCCTGCCGGTGCCGGCGAGTATTTATGGATTGCTCCTGCTGTTCTGCCTGCTCAAGAGCGGCATTGTCAAGCTGGAGCAGGTGGAGGACGTGGGCGGTCTGCTGCTGGAGCTGATGCCGGTGCTGCTGGTTCCGGCGTCGGTCAGTTTCCTGACGGTGATGGACACAATCCAGGCCATGCTGCTGCCGGTACTGCTCATGGGATTTGTGGGGACGCTGGTGGTCATGTTTGTCACAGGCCGGGTGTCCCAGTGGATGATCCGGAGGAAGGGAGGACGCAGGACATGAATGAGCTGTTTGCCTCCACAGCTTTTTTTGGCATGTTTTTGACCCTGGGGCTCTATCAGCTGGCCCGTGTCATCAATCGGCGGGTGGGCCGGGAGGTCTGCAATCCCCTGCTGTTTGCCACCCTGCTGTGCTGCGCGGTGCTGCTGCTGACAGGGACGGAGTATGAGACCTACTATGAGAGCGGGGCCGATGTACTGGAGCTGCTGCTGACCCCGGCGACAATCTGTCTGGCCATCCCCTTGTACCGGCAGGTTACTTTGTTGAAAAGGAATGCCGGCGCGGTAGCCGCCGGATGCGTGGCCGGTGTGGCCGCCCACATGCTCGGGTGCGTGCTGATGCTGGCCCTGTTCCAGCTGGACCCGGCGGAGTACGCCACCTTGCTGCCGAAATCCATCACCACCGCCATCGGCAAGGGCCTCAGCGAGGAGCTGGGTGGCTACCCCGCCATTACGATGGTCACAATTATGATTACGGGCCTTTTTGGCGCGGTAGCCGCGCCTGCGCTGCTGCGGCTGATGCGCGTCACAGAGCCCTTGGCCCAGGGCCTTGCCATCGGCACCTCATCCCACGCCGCCGGGACCTCCCGGGCCGTGGAGTTGGGGGACGTGCAGGGCGCGGCCAGCAGCCTGGCAATTGTTGTTACCGGTCTGCTCACCGTGATTGCCGCGCCGCTGTTCGCCATGCTGGCGTGAGACGGCAGAGGAACATAAAGATGCCGGCAGAGGTATGTTACCTCCTGCCGGCATCTTTTGTTGGATAAAGGTGGGACTCAGCTCTGTTTGAGTCCCTTTCGTTCAAGGGCAGGAATCTGACAATCAGGTTCCTGCCCTGATTGTATCATGAGGATATCATTGTCAATGCTGCGGAGGATTTGAGCAAATTTGCAAAGTACCCGGAGGGGCAATATATCGAGCTGGTTCACAACAGTGGGAAAAACGCGATTTTGACCAAGGGCCTGCCGATCCCGGTGGAATGGTATGATGAAAATGAACGGCGGCTCACCGGAAACGGCTATCCGGATACCCTGACGGCGGGGCTATGGACAAGCAGCAGTTTATCCGCAGCCAGAGCACAAAGCCCCTCACCACAAATGCTTTTACCAACGGGGGGATGACCCTTATTGGCTGGAACACCGTGCCTGACGGCAGCGGGTCAGCCTGTCCATCCACCCGGAGGAGGGGTATGCCCTCTCCAGCCTGATTGTCACGGCCGCAGGTGGGAAGGAGCTCACCGTGCGGGAGAAGGGCCAGGGGAAGTATTCCTTTACCATGCCCAACCGGCAGGTGAAGGTGATTGCAAAATTTGAAAAGATCCGGAGAAATTAAGCGGCAAACATAACCCAGGGGGAGGAATCAACAGATTCCTCCCCCATTGCGCAATTTTCCGGTGTCAGTCCCGATAAAGTTCTTTTTGATTCTTTTTCTTTCAAGAAAAAGAACGACTGCCAAGGATTACCGCACCCCCGGCAGCTCATTCAGGGAGGCAAAGGTGTAGCCCATCTCCTCCCACTTGGTCAGCAGCTCGTCCAGGATTTCCGCGTTGGTCCGGGAGGTGGAGTGGAGCAGGACAATGGCCCCGTCGTGGATGCGGGGCAGGAGCTTGTCATAGGCTTGCTGGTGGGTGGGCTGGTTGTCCACATACCAGTCCACATAGGCCAGGCTCCAAAACACCGTGGTATAGCCCATGGCGTGGGCCTGCTGTAGGTTCTGCTCGCTGTACTTCCCTTGGGGCGGGCGGTAGAAATGGGACAGGGGCTTGCCGGTGGTCTGCTGGTACAGCTCCTCCAGGCTCGCCAGCTCCTTCTGGAATGCGGCCTGATCGGAGATGCTGGACATATCCGGGTGGTGGTAGGTGTGGTTGCCCACAATGTGGCCCTCATTCGCCATACGGCGGATGATGTCCGGGGCCGTCTCCACCATGTTCCCGACCACAAAGAATGCCGCAGGGGCGTTGTGCTTTTTCAGTGCGTCCAGGATCTGCTCCGTATAACCGTTTTCATACCCACAGTCGAAGGTGAGGTAGATCACCTTTTTCCCAGTGTCGCCCAGATAGTAGGCCCTGTGCTGGGCCAGATCCTCCACCGTGGCATTGCCGATGGGCGCGGCCCCCTCCGTCTGGAAGGACAGGCCCCAGTTCCCGGCGGATGCGGGGACTGCGGCGGCGGCAGATGCCGGGCTGGCCTCCCCGCCCAGCGCCCGCGCCGCCAGCAGCAGCACAGCCAGCGCAAGGCACGCCAGCAGGGCGCGGTTCTTCACCTGATGCATGATAGTCAACCTCCTTAAAACAGGCAAATCTGCCGTTAGTCTGCCCATACCACACCCGCCGTATGCACCCAGAGAAAAACCAGTTGACGCACTGATGGAGCAACAGGTATAATATTAAGTGGATTCCTATAAAATATCGAAAATTTTTAACAAAGCAGCCCTCTCCAGGAGGGGGCTGGAAAGGAACACGGATGAACGAACGAAACCTATCTGCTGAGGTGGTCCGGGAGGTCAAAAAGGCCATTGTCGGCAAGGACAGCGTCCTGGTCAAGGTTCTTGCGGCCATCCTGGCCCGGGGCCATATCCTGCTGGAGGATATCCCCGGCGTGGGCAAGACCACCCTGGCGCTGGCCTTTGCCAAGGCGCTGGACCTGCGCTTCTCCCGGATGCAGTTTACGCCGGATGTGATGCCGTCGGATATCACCGGCTTCACCCTTTATAACAAGGCCACGGGTCAGATGGAGTACCAGCCCGGCGCGGTGATGTGCAACCTCTTTTTGGCTGACGAGCTCAACCGGGCCACCAGCCGCACCCAGTCCGCTTTGCTGGAAGCTATGGAGGAGGGGCAGGTCACGGTGGACGGTGTGAGCCACCCGGTCCCCCAACCCTTTGTGGTAATCGCCACCCAGAACCCGGTGGGGGCATCCGGCACCCAGCGGCTGCCGGACTCCCAGCTGGACCGGTTCCTGCTGCGGCTGAGCCTGGGCTACCCCTCCCCCGCTGAGGAGCTGGAGCTGCTGCGCCGGCGGCAGTACGGACAGAGCATGGGCGGCGTGAGCCAGGTGGTGGACAGCCAGTCCCTGGAGCAGCTGCGCCAGGCGGCGGAGCGGACATACGTCAGCGACGAGGTCCTGCGTTACATCATCACCCTGGTGGGGGCCACCCGCAAGCACCCCCAGCTCATCCAGGGGGCCAGCCCGCGGGCGACCCTGTCCCTGACAGCGGTGAGCCGGGCGGTGGCCTTCCTCCGGGGCCGGGATTATGTGGTGCCGGAGGACGTGCAGACGATCTGGCGGGAGGCGGTGGCCCATCGCCTGCTGTTGGCCCCGGGCGTGGAGGGGACGGCCGATGCCTGGGAGATCGCAGGGGAGGTGCTGCGCACCGTGAACCCGCCTAAAATCCAGTAGCTATGTGGAGACGGCGGCTTCTATACGCCTTTGTCCTGCTGTGTACCCTGATGGGCCAGCTGTTTGACACGGGCTATCTGTTCCACTTCCTCTTTATTGCCGCGCTCTGCCTGCCCCTGCTGGGGCTGGCGGTGAGCCTCCCGGCTATGCTGGGCTGCCGTGCCTTCCTTATGCCCTCCGCGCCCCAGGTGCGGCGGGGGGAGCAGGCAAGGTGGACGCTGCGCCTGGAGGGCCGGTCCCGTCTGCCCCTGGCCCGCGCCGCCTGCCGTGTGCGTGCGGTGAACCGCACCACTGGGAAGATCGAGCGTTTCCGCCTCCCCATGGGCCGCTCCTTCCCCGGCGGAAGGCGGTCCTGGGCGGTGGATACAGGCCGGTGCGCCCTGTTGGAGTGCCGGGTGGGGCGGCTGCGGGTATGCGACTGCCTGGGGCTGTTCACCCTGCCGGTCCGCGCCCCCGCGCCGGGGACCATACTGGTGCGCCCCCTGCCGGAGGACCCCGGCCGGCTGTCCCTGCCGGAGGACCCCGGCCGGCTGTCCCTGCCGGAGGGGGCGGGGATGCCGACGCCGGTGCCCCGGGGGAAATCAGCCTCCGGGGAGGACTACGAGCTGCGCCCCTACCGGGAGGGGGACAGCCTGCGTACCATCCACTGGAAAATGAGCGCCAAGCGGGATTCCCTCGTCACCAGGGAGGCGCTGGAGGATAAACGGCCCCTGCCGGTGCTGACCTTCGACTGCTTCGGCCCCCCGGCCCAGGTGGACCGGGTGCTGGACCGCCTGCTGGGGCACAGCATGGCGCTGCTGGATCAGGAGAGGCCCCATGAGATCCGCTGGGCGGACCCGGCCTCCGGTGCGGTGCGCCGGTACGGGGTTGCCAGCGAACGGGACTGGACGGTGTGTCTGACGGCTATCCTGTCCTCCCCGGTTCCCGCCCTGGGCCATTCCATTCTGGACACGCCCCTGACGGCGGGGCAGGACGAGATCCTCTACCAGATCCACATCACCGGGGAGGAGGCGCGCGATGAGAATCCGTAAAACCCGAAAGGGGGCGGCGCTCCTCCTGCTGGGGAACAGCCTGATCCTGTCCCTGCTGCTGGCGGGTGGTTTCCGCGCTTTCCTCTCCGCCTACGATATTAAGAGCCTATCCCGAAATTAGCGATGAATGCGAATGAGTTTACGCCAGACAATAACAGCGCAGGCAAACTGAAGCAGAGCCATGTAGTTGACAGCTTT
>JAAWKB010000026.1 GCA_022797115.1 Oscillospiraceae bacterium | reverse complement strand
GTCGGCGGCCTGGCGGTACAGCTCCACCGCACGCCCCTTGTCCTCCGGCACGCCGCGGCCCAGTTCATAGCAAAGCCCCAGGGCGCAGGTGCTGGGGGCATAGCCCTTCTCACTGGCGGCGGCGTAGAGCTTCACTGCCTTCTCCAGGTCCTGCTCCACGCCGTAGCCAAAGTCGTAGCACTCCCCCAGCAGGTTCAGTGCGCGGGGGTAGCCCTGCTCCGCCGCCTGGGCAAACCACTGGGCCGCCTGGACGTCGTCCTCCTCTACGCCGATGCCCTGGTAGTAGCAATACCCCAGGTTGCACTGGGCGGGCGCATAGCCCCGCTCAGCGGCCTGACGGTACAGCGCCGCCGCCGCATCCCGGTCAGCCTCCACGCCGCAGCCGGTCTCCAGGCACAGCCCCAGCGCGCAGGTGGCAGGCGGATAGCCGTCCTCATGGGCCTGGCGGTAGAGCTCCGCCGCCTTCCGTTCATCCTTCTCCACCCCCTGCCCGTACTCATAGCACTGGGCGATCAGGTACTGGGCCCGGATATAGCCCTGGTCAGCGGCCTCCTGGTAGAGCTGGGCGGCCTTCTCATGGTCCTTCTCCACCCCCGCGCCCCGGTCATAGCAGACCCCCAGGGCGCAGGTGCCCTCGTCGTACTGCTGCTCATGGGCGGCCCGGTAGAGCTGGATGGCCTTCTCCATGTCCTGCTCCACGCCGTAGCCGTTTTCAAAGCACTCCCCCATCAGCACCTGGGCCCGGGGATAGCCCTGCTGGGCGGCCTTGGCAAACCACATGGCCGCCTCGTTGTCGTCCTCCTCCACGCCGATGCCCCGGTAGTAGAAGAACCCCAGGTTGCACTGGGCGGGCGCAAAATCCTGCTCAGCGGCCTCCCGGTAGAGCTCCGCCGCCCGCCCCTTATCCATCTCCACACCATGGCCCAGCTCATAGCACAGCCCCAGCTCGCACACAGCCGGGAGATAGCCCAGCTCTGCCGCGCCGCTGAAGAGCTCCACCGCCTTCTCCGCGTTCTCCTCTGTGCCGATGCCCTTGATATAGCACATCCCCAGGCTGTACTGGGCTGCGATATGGCCGTCCTCCGCCGCCTTGGAAAACCAGTAGAACCCCTGCTGCTCATCCTGCGGCGCACCCTCCTCGCCGCGGCAGTAGTTGTGCGCCAAGTGGTATGCCGCGTCCAGGTCGCCCTCCTCGGCGGAGGACAGGAGCTCCCGGAAATTGCGCTGCTTTTTAGCGGATACATCCGCCATGCTTTGCAGCAGCTCCGGGTTGAAATACACCATCACAGAGTCCTGCTCGTTTGGCAGCAGGGCCTCGTTTTGATCCGCAGTCATGTGATCCGCATCCTTTCTATCTGTTACGCGCCGGTCCGGCCTGCCTCACAGCCCCAGCAGTGCGGCGCCGATCATCCCAGCGTCGTTGCCCAGCTTCGCCTTGGTCAGGCGGGTGTGGCGGTCGGACTCCCGGCCGAAGCACTGCTCCAGGATCATCCCTTGCAGGGGCAGGAGCAGATCCTCATCCCGCTCGTGGCTGACGCCGCCGCCCAGGCTGATGACCTCCGGCTGGAAAATATTGACCAGGTTGGACAGCCCGTTTGCCAAGTAGTCCAGGTAGCGTCCCACCACCGCCCTGGCCGTCCCGTCGCCCTCACGCATGGCCGCAAAGGCCGTGCGGCCGTCTACGCCCTCCAGGCCGCCCGCCATGGCCCACATGGCGGAGCCCCGGTCCGCCTCCATGGCGGCGCGGGTCTGGCGGATGAGGGCGTTAGCGGAGGCGTAACGCTCCCAGCAGCCCTGACGGCCGCAGGTACACGGCTCCCCGCCGTGGACGATGACCATGTGGCCGCCCTCGCCGGCGCAGCCGTTGATGCCGGCGTGGATTTTGCCGTGGAGGATGATGCCCGTGCCGATGCCGGTGCCCAGCGTGACCAGAATCAGGCTCTCAACATCCTTGTCCTCATAGTGGTAGAACTCCCCCAGGGCCGCGCAGTCCGCGTCGTTGCCCAGGTGGACCGGCACGTCCCATCGCCGGTGGAACATCTCCGCCACCGGCATAAAACGGATGGGAATATTCACCGTCTTAACGACTACGCCCCGCCGGTCATCCACCGGACCGGGGAACCCCATCCCCACTGAGGCCACCTGGCTGCGGGGGATATGGTTTTCCTCCGCCAAGGCAATGGCCATATCCGCCAGGGTCTCCCCCATCTGCTCCATGGAGGTAAATTGCAGGGGCATCTTTTTGGTGGCGGCGATCTGGTAGTGCTCGTCTACCAGCCCTGCCTTGAGGTTGGTCCCGCCCACGTCAATTCCTATGTAGTACATCGCATGTCCTCCCTCAGCCGCCCATGGCATGGCGTTCCAGCTCGTCCGCCAGCTGCTGGGCGGCGTTGAAGCCGTATTTCTTACAGCGGTTGTTCATGGCGGCCACCTCCACGATAGTGGCCAGGTTCCGCCCCGGCTGGACCGGGATGGTGACAATGGGGATTTCGACGCCCAGGATGTTCACCCGCTCCTCATCCAGGCCGAAGCGGTCATAGAACTTGTCCTCCCGCCACCGCTCCAGGTGGACCACCAGATCCACCTGGGTCTCCGGCTTGACGGCGCTCATCCCCAGAAGCTGCTGGACATTGACCACGCCGATGCCCCGCAGCTCGATGTAGTGCTGAATCAGCTCCGGGGCCTTGCCTAGCAGCTGGTCCGCCTCCCGGCGGATGTCCACCGCGTCATCCGCCACCAGCCGGTGGCCGCGCTTGACCAGCTCAATGGCCGTCTCGCTCTTGCCCACGCCGCTGTCGCCCGTAATCAGCACACCCTCGCCATAGATATCCAGCAGGCCCCCGTGGCGGGTGATGGTGGGGGCCAGGGCCTGGGTCAGGTACTCAATGACCTTGGTGGTGAAGACCACCGTAGTGTCCGCCGTGTGGAGCAAGGTGCGCTGGTGCTTGCGGGCCTGGGTCAGGCACTCCGGATAGATGTCCAGGTCCCGGGAGACCACCAGGGCCGGGATGTCGTACTCAAACAGCTTGGAGAAGCTCCGGGATCGCTGCTCCGGCTCCATGCTCTCCAGCATCTTCGTCTCCGCCATGCCGATCACCTGCAGGCGGCGCTCGTCAAAATATTCAAAGTAGCCCACCAGCTGTAAGCCTGGGCGGTTGACATCCTTGATGCCTACCAGGGCCGTCTCGAAATCGGCGCCCTTGTTTACCACCGCCAAATCCAGGTGGTCTACCAGATCGCAGATCTTGACGCCGCCCTTCATTTCGTCTTGTTGTATCATACAGCTCTCCTCCGTTTTGCCACAGCCCCACGGACGCGGCCTGATGCCCTCTATTATAGTATAAATAGGTGCGCTTGACAAGAGCGCAAAAAGTTTTGAAGAATTGTAAATTTTCGCTTGCAATTTGTGTCAAACTCTGTTATTATATCCAACGGTGCATTTCGTACCCGTTTGTATTTTAGAACAGCAAGGAGGTGCAACGGATGGCTAAATGTCAATTCTGTGACAAGGGTGTTACCTTCGGGATCCAGGTGTCCCACTCTCACCGCCGCTCCAACCGTATGTGGAAGCCCAATGTCAAGCGTGTGAAGGCAATCGTGGACGGTACCCCTCGCCATGTCTATGTTTGTACCCGGTGCCTGCGTTCCGGCAAAGTCACCAGAGCTGTCTGACATAAGGAAAAAGCTGCCTGCCGGGGATACCGGCAGGCAGCTTTTTGCCCTCAATGTAAAGCGTGCGCATGGGTTTCCCCCATGCGCACGCTTTTTTCTGTCATCCCTACAGGATATGGACAGACTCTGGGTCAAACACCAGGGAGCAGAACTCCCCCACCCGGTAGATCCGCTTATTCTTGGGATTGTAGTCCGTCAGCTTCACCAGGGTCTCCCCTACCATCACATGGTAGTTTTGGTAGGCGCCCATGAAGCAGGAGAGCCGCACCCGGCAGCCCAGGCCGCCCTTGTCTGCCAGCTGGGCGGACTCGGGGCGCAGCACCACCGTATACGTCTGGCCCACCTGCATCCCCGCCTTGGCGGGCACACGGGTCTGGTTGCCCTCAATGTCCAGCACCGCATGGTCCCCATCCCGGCCGGACATGACGCCCCGCAGGAAGTTGGCCTCACCGATGAAGTCGGCTACAAATTCGCTGTTGGGATGGTAGTAGATCTCCTGGGGCGTGCCCATCTGGGCCACAACGCCTTTGTTCATGATAATGATGTTATCCGAGAGGGCCATGGCCTCGCTCTGGTCGTGGGTGACATAGATGGCGGTGATCCCCACCTCCTGCTGGATGCGGCGGATCTCCGTGCGCATGGAGACGCGCAGCTTGGCGTCCAGGTTGCTCAGCGGCTCGTCAAAGAGCAGGACCGAAGGCTCGATCACCAGGGCCCTGGCCAGGGCCACCCGCTGCTGCTGGCCGCCGGAGAGCTGGTTGGTCATGCGCCCCTCCATCCCCGTCAGCTCCACCAGGTTGAGGATGTGCATCACCCGGCTGAGGATCTCATCCTTGGGGACCTTGCGCAGCTTCAGGCCGTAGGCCACGTTGTCAAACACATTGTAGTGGGGCAGCAGGGCGTAGCTCTGGAACACCATGGCGGTGTCCCGCTTGTTGGGGGTGAGGGCGTTGATGGCCTCGTCCCCTAAGTAGATCTCCCCCTCGTCGGGGCTCTCGAACCCCGCGATCATACGCAGGGTGGTGGTCTTGCCGCAGCCGGAGGGCCCCAGCAGCGTGACAAAGGAGCCGGGCGCAATGGTCAGGGAGGTGTCCTTCACCGCGTAGAAATCCTTGCCGGTTTTGGGGTCCTGATAGATCTTGGAGATATGGTCCAGCTTGACGCCCTTTTTGATTTTAGACATGGTGATCCTCCTTGATTGTTCTGCTGGTGCCGAAGAACTTGATGAACAAATTCATCAGCAGCACCGCGCCATAAGTGATGATAATGAGGATAGTCGCGAACGCGCAGGCAATGGAGTAGGAGCCCTTCTCCGCAAACTCGTTGATCTGCACGGTGATGAGCAGGAACTGGGGCGTCACCAGCAGGATGATGGCGGAGATGGCAGTGATGCTGCGCACGAAGGCCGTAACCAGCCCGCTGAGGAAGGAGTCCTTGATCAGCGGCAGCGTCACTGTCATGAAGACCTTGAAGCTGTCCGCGCCCATATCGTAGGCCGACTCTTCAATGGACTTATCGATCTGCCGCAGGGCGGAGATGCCGCTGCGGGTGCCGGTGGGCAGGGAGCGGACCACAAAGACGATAATCAGGATCACCGCGCTGCCGTAGATCCCCTGCAGGAACCCGGTGCGGAAGACGCCGCTGGAGAAGCCCCGGATATACCCGACGCCCAGCACCGTGCCGGGCACGGCCATCGCCAGCATGGACACCGCCTCGATAAACCCCTTTGCCTTGAACTTCCGCTTCACCACCAAATAGGAGATAATCATGGACAGCAGAGCCGTGATGGGGGCAGCGATCAGGGACAGCACAAAGGAGTCCCGGAACGCCTGGAATCCCTTGTACTTGGTGAACACCTGGCCGAACCACTTGAAGGTCAGGGGCGTAAACTTGTACCCCCAGGTGGGGAACAGCGCGCCGATGGGGACGCACAGGTACATTACCACCACAAACAGGGCCGCCAGGGCGCACAAAATGGTCAGCGGGACGGTGACGCTCCGATCCGAGATCAGCATCCGCCCCCGGGAGGCCTTGCCCGTCAGGGTGGCGGCGGTCTTAGCCTCCAGATAGTATTTCTGCACCGCAAACATCAGCAGCGTGATGCTCAGCAGCACAATTGCCATAGCCGCCGCGCCCTCCTTGTCGTAAGCGCCGGTAATTTGCAGGTAGATCGTGGTTGCCAGCGTATCATAGGAGCCGCCGATAATCATGGGGTTGGCGAAATCGGCAATGGACTCGATGAACGTGACCAAAAACGCATTGCCCAAGCCCGGCAGCAGCAGCGGCAGGGTGACGCTGGCGAACACCTTCCACCGGCTGGCACCCATATCCCGGGCCGCCTCCTCCAGGGAGGGGTCAATATTCTTCAGCAGGCCCTTGAGCATCATGTAGCAGACCGGGAAGAAGGTCAGGGTCTGGACGATGACAATACCCCAAAAACCGTAGACGCTGTTGTCGTAGATGCCCAGCAGGAACCGGGTAATCAGCCCCGCCTTGCCGAAGAGCATAATCATGGACAGGCTCAGCACAAAGGGCGGGGAGACCACCGGCAGCATGGACACCACCTTGAACAGGCCGCCCACCACACGGCCCACCTTGACATAGACCTCCACATAGGCGAACAGCAGGCCCACAATCGTGGACAAAATGCCCACCAGGAACCCCACCTTCAGGGTATTGGTGATGGCGGTACGGAAAGTGGGCATGGCCATCACCTTCTGGAAGGTGGCCAGGGTGAAGCCGTTCCCGCCGTAGAAGCTGTCCACCAGCAGGATGGCCAGCGGATAGAGGATGAACAGGGTCAAAAACGTGATTAGGACCACAATGGTGATGACCATAACCGGGTCGGCCATCAGCTTTTTCCGGTCCAGCGCCGCGCTCTGGCTTTTTGCCATAGGGAGCCTCCTTTCTTGTACGGACACACGGCAAGCATTCTTTTCTTTGAAAAGAAAAGAATCAAAAGAAGCCTGATCACTAGGCCATGTTTGAAGTTCTTTTTGATTCTTTTTCTTTCAAGAAAAAGAATGGCTGCCTAAAAAATGGGGGATGGCGGCATGGCCATCCCCCATCGCTTACACAACGCTATCGGGCGGGAAAAGTGCTTACTCAGTCTGGAAACGGTCGTCGCCGCCGCCCAGTGCGGTCATGACTTCCTCAATATAGGTGGTGATGTTGTTCTTCGCATCCTCGAAGTCGTAGTCCATCACATTCTCCGGGTCAAGGCCGAAGTCGGCAGCCTGAGAGGGCTGCTGGGCGTTGTCGATGACCAGGAACTGGTAGGAGCCGTTGTCGTCAGCGATCTCCACACAGTCGGGGGACAGGGCAAACTCTACCCACAGCTTGGCGGCGTTGGGATGGGCCGCACCCTTGAAGATGGCGGTAGCGCCGATCTCGAAGGAGGTGCCGCTGGAGGGGATCACCAGCTCGATGTTCTCATAGCCGTTGTCCACGATCTGGGTAATGCCGTCGTGGAGGAAACCGATGCCGATGACGCACTCGCCGGTACCCACATTCTTGGACGGGCCGGAGCCGGACTTGGTGTAGACCTCAATGTTCTTGTCCAGGTCAACCAGGTACTGGATGCCCTCGTCATGGCCGTACTTCTGGATCATGGTGTTGATGACCAGCTTGGCCGTGCCGGCGGTATTATAGTTGGACAGCCAGATCAGGCCCTGATACTCGGGCTTGAGCAGATCCTGCCAATCCTGGGGGGCCTCCAGGTTCATGCGGGCCAGCTCATCCTTGTTGACCATAAAGCCCAGGATGCCCTTGTAGATGCCGTACCAATAGCCGTCCGCATCGCGGTACTGGCTGCCCAGCAGGTGGGCGGCGTTCTGGGCCTCATAGGCCTCCAGCAGGCCCTCGGCTGCGACGACGTTGTAAGGGTCAGTGGTGCCGCCAAACCAGACGTCAGCGGAGGGGTTGCCGTTCTCCTCCTCGATCTTGGCCTGCACCTCGCCGGTGGACAGGCGCTGGTAGGTCACATTGATACCATACAGGCTCTTGAACTTCTCACAGGCAGCGGACAGGTACTCCTCCTCGCAGGAGCCGTACACCACCAGCTCGCCCTCGGCCTGGGCCGCAGCCACCAGGTCCGCCATGGGGTCGGCAGGCGCGGCAGGCTCGTTGCTGTCAGCGGGCTGCTGGGCATCGCCGCTGTTCCCGGCAGGGGGCTGTGTGCCGCTGTTATTTCCGCCTCCATTGTTTCCGCCGCAGGCTACCAGGGCCAAAGCCATGACCATGGCAAGCAGCAAGGATAAAAACTTCTTCATTCTTATCATCCTCCAATCTGATTTCCCTCAGCGGGGGCAAGCGATCCTTCCCCACCTTGGGATGCCATTATTTTAATTCTCTTAGCAGGAAATGTCAATCTATCCAAATAAATTTCTTTGCATTCCTATAACTTTATCAGTTTTGTCCCGTTTTCACCGGGACGCCCGCGCTGTTGAGCTCCCGGCGGAGCCGCACCATATCGTCATAGAAGATTGCGCCGGCCATACCCACGCAGAGCGCCCCTTCGATGTTGATATGCAGGTCGTCGATGAAAAAGCACTCCTCCGGCTTCAAGCTGTATTCCCGGAACAGGGTCTCGTAAATCTCATGCTGGGGCTTGAGAAGTTTCCATTCCGCGGAGACGATCTTCCCGTCAAAGAACTGGCTGCCGGGGATACGGTCAAAATACTCCGGCAGGCGGACGGTGGCGTTGGAGAGCAGGTAGATCCCGTAGCCCAGGCCCTTGAGCTCCTCCAGCAGAGCCGCCATGCCCCCCACAGGCAGCAGCGGGCCGCCATCCCACCAGCCGCTCACCAGCGGCGGGACATAGCCCCGCAGACGCTGGGGCAGGCGGGCCTGCATGGCGGCAATGGCCTCATCCTCCTGGATGGAGCCCCGGTCCATGCGAATCCACTCCACGGAGCCGAACACCTCCCGCAGCAGCAGGGGGCGGTCCTCCTCCGGGACGGAGATGCGCTCTAAAAACACCTCGGGGACGTAGTGGATCAGCACGTTCCCCATATCAAAAATAATGTTGCGGATCATTGGGATATCCTCCTGTATCGTCAAGGTTCTGTCCGGGGTGCGCTGCGCCGCCGGAACCGGCCCCGCAGACGCTCCAGCCGCTTGCGCCGTCTGTCTCGCAGCTCCAGCCGCTCACCCAGGTCCCGGCCGCCCACGCCGTAGACCAGATAGAGGATGATGCCGGAGACCACCATGATGAACACCGTGGAGGCGCACCGGCGGCCGGAGGCGTTGACATTGTAGCCGTACAGCCCCTCCTCCGCGCACATGGACTGGATGACCATGGCGTAGGTGGTGCCGTAGGAGCTGGCGAAGGTGGCGGACATGTCGTACTCCGTGAACAGGGCGTTGAAGTTCAGAGCGAACACCGCCAGTACGCTGGGCAGGATAATGGGCAGCTTCACCTTGAAGAAGGTAAACAGCCCGCTTGCCCCCAGGTTCCGGGCCGCATCCTCCAGCTCCTCGTCAATTGCGTAGAAGGCCGCTTTAATCATGCGCAGGGAGAAGGGCAGCTTCACCACCGTATAGGCCAGAATGATCAGCAGCCGGACGTTTTCCGCGTAGTAGAGGTTGTTCCCCCCCACATACCAGATGCTCTCGCTGTTGAAGAAGGTGCGGTAGGAGTAGCAGATCAGGATGGTGGGCAGCAGCCAGGGGAACAGCAGGCTGTACTCCAGAACCGTGCCGGACTTCTTCTTCCGGTTCTTAAAAATGTAATTGCAGGCCGCCACGACGATGATGCAGGCCAGCGCGGCGGCAATGGCGGAGAGGACAAAGCTCAGCTTGATGCCCCCCAAGGTGGCCTCGTTGGCAAAGAGGCCGGAAATGGACCCCTTCCGGGTCTTGTACTGCCCCCGGCTGGTCAGGTACTCATAGTCCTGGGTGCCGAAGAAGTTAATAAGCGTCCAGTTCGTCACGTCCAGCTTCTTCATCCGGATGGCCCCATAGGTCTGGAAGGAGAAGATGACGATCATCACCACAGGGATCATGTAGATGATGAAGAGCACATAGGCGTAGATATGGGCCAGGACATTGGCTACCGGGTTATCAATGCGCTGCTTTTGCAGCTTGGCCTTGGTCTTGGATACCGACAGGTAGTGGCCCTTGCGCTCATAGGCGGAGAGGATGGTCAGCAGCACAATAGTGAACATCGCCAGGATGATGGACAGCAGGGCTGCCCGCGCCTGGGGGAACGCCTCATCCGCCGTGGAGGACCCGGCCAGACGCACAATCTCCGGGTTGATGGAGTCGTACCCCAGCAGTGTGGGGGCGGACATGGCACACAGGCCGGTGATGAAGGTCATGACCGTCAGGGAGAACATGGTGGGGATCAAGGTGGGGAAAACCACCTTCCACAGCACAGTAAAGGGCTTCGCGCCCATGTTCCGGGCCGCCTCCACGGTGTTGTAGTCGATGCCCCGGATGGCGTTGCGCAAAAAGAGGGCATGATTGCTGGTGCAGGCAAAGGTCATGGTAAAGAGCACCGCGTTGAAGCCGGAAAACCAGTTGGGGTTGAAGCTGGGAAAGGCGTTGGCCAGCAGGGTGGTCAGGATGCCGTTGCTGTCGTAGAGGAACAGGTATCCTGTGACCAGGGCTACGCCGCTGTAGATTAGGGTGGTCATGTACCCCAGGCGCAGGACACGCGCGCCCTTGATGTCGAAGTACTCTGTCAGCAGCACGATGGACACGCCCACCACATTGACCGTGACCACCAGGCAGACTGCCAGCTTCAGGGAATTCCACACATACTTGCCCATGCTGCCAGCGAAGAAAAAGCGGATGACAGCCAGGGGGTCTGTCTCACCGGCGGCGTTGGTGGTGTTGAAAATGCTGGTCAGGGTGTTCAGGCAGGGCAGGAGCATGAAGCCGAAGAACAGGTAGGCAAAAAAGCACACGCCGGCCGCCTTGACGATCATCCCTGGCCCGAAGCGCCGGGTACGGGTGGTATTCATAGGCGCACCTCCTTATCCCTTCCCGCCTGCGGGGTAAGCCATGAGGTCCCGGGGGCTCAGCACCGCCTTCACCGTCTGGCCCGCCTCGTAGATGTTTACGCCGTCGTTTTTCTCAATGACCTTGATGGCCTGGGAGCCCACGTTAATATAGTATTTGATGTACAGCCCGTAGTACTCCCGGCTCTCCACCGTCCCCTCCAGCACCAGGTCGCCGGGACCCGGCTCGATGTTGACATGGATGCGCTCCAGGCGGATATAGTTGTGGGCGGCGGGATCGGCCTTGGCCCCCGCCCGGTTCATCTGCTCCACCACTCCCCTCTCCAGGCGGTTGATATCACCGATGAAGTTGCAGACAAACTCTGTGGCCGAGTGGTTGTAGACCTCGTTGGGCGTACCGATCTGCTCAATGACGCCCTTGTTGAACACGGCGATCCGGTCGGACAGGGTCAGCGCCTCCTCCTGGTCGTGGGTGACGTAGATGGTGGTGATGCCGAAGTCCTTCTGCATCTTTTTCAGCTCGTTGCGCAGCTGAACCCGCAGCTTGGCGTCCAGATTGCTCAGCGGCTCGTCCATGCAGATGATAGCCGGCCCAGTAACCAGGGCCCGGGCGATGGCCACCCGCTGCTGCTGGCCGCCGGAGAGCTGGCTGACCGCCTTTTTCAGCTGTTCGCCGCTGAGGTCCACCTTTTGGGCAATCTCCCGGACCCGCCGGTCGATCTCCGTCCTCTTCAGCTTCTTCACCTTCAGGCCAAAGGCGATATTGTCATAGACCGTCATGGTGGGGAACAGGGCGTAGCTCTGGAAGACGATGCCGATATTGCGCTCCTCTATGGGGACGTGGGTGATGTCCTTCCCCTTGACCACCACCGTACCGGCGGCCGGCTCGATAAAGCCGGTCAGGGTGCGCAGCGTGGTGGTCTTCCCGCATCCGGAGGGGCCCAGGAAGGTGAAGAACTCGCCCTCCTTTACATGGACATTGATGCTGTGCAGGGCGGTGAAATCGCCAAATTTGACAACTATGTCGTTGAGCCGGATCATAAGCGGCAACTCCCTCTCTGTATAGATTTTTACACAATAGACACAGGGGTAAACCGGTGGCGAGCCGGGGACCGGCTCGCCACGGGAAAACGGATGATCGCAGATTACGCCTCCTTGGACTGGGTCAGTACGCTCCAATCCAGGGCGTCCCAATCGGGCTCGGCAGCGGCGCCGCTGGCGTCGGCCCAGTAGAAGCCCAGGTTGGTCATAATGTTGGTCCACTCGCTGGAGTGGGCGGCCACGTACTCGGCATAGGTCATGTCGGTACCCTCGACCTTGGACAGGGCAAAGTTCTTGAGGGTGTAAATCTCAGGCACGCCGTCGGGGTAGAGGATGCTGGCGGCGGACTGGTTGCAGGGATAGGAGTCAAACTCCTCGCCCCAGGCGGCCTGGACGTCGGCGGAGCCGAACCACTCGGCAAACGCCTTCACCGCCTCGGTCTCCTCCTCGGAGCGGCCGGCCTTATCCAGCACGCCGATATACTCGGCAATGTAGTAGGTGCCGTCAGCAATGTCCACCAGAGCCCAGTTCTCCGGCTCCAGGGCGCCCTTCAGGGGATTGGCGGAGTCCTCGCCGGCGGCGTCGATCTTGCCGTAGAGGGATGAGGAATAGAAGGTAGCCACCTGGACGTCGCCCCGGTTCAGAGGATCAAAGCCGTAGCTGTCGCCGGTGAAATTGCCGTTCTCGCAGTACTTCCACAGGGTCTTCCAGCCGTCGATGGAGATGCCGCCGGCGGGGGAGGCGGGATCGACAAAGGCGTAGAGCATGGCGGAGTTGATGTTGGCGTTGGTGGTGCCGCCCACCTTGCCCTGGCGGTACCAGCTGTAGCCGCAGTCCACGATGTCGGCCCAGTGGTCAAAATGGAGCTCCTGGCCGTTGGTGCCCAGCTCGTCGTTGCGGTAGAGCATCAGCACGTTCTGGATGACAAGGCCGTAGGCCTGGTTGGGATAGGCGTACTCGCCCACCTCGCTGGCCCAGGTGGGGGTCCAGTCCAGCAGGGCCAGGTTCTCATAGGTGCCGCTTACCACCTGGCTCCAGCGGGTCTCGTTCAGGCCGAAGAGGATGTCGCCGTCCTTGTTCTCGTTGGCAGCCTGGATGGCGGCGGTGTCGCCGGAGATGACGCTGTTGTCGTCAATGGAGATGGTGAAGCCGGCGTCCTTGGCCTCGTTGATCAGCCATGTGGTGCGCTCGGTGGAGTTGGAATTGGAGTAGATGCGGATGGTGTAGCCGGAGTAGTCCTTCTCCTCGGGCGTCTCAGGTACATTGGGGGTTGGGTCGGCAGGGGCGGCCGGCGCAGGATCAGCAGGCGTATTTGCGGTGGCATTGTTGCCGCCGCAGGCCGCCAAGGCCAGGGTCATGGCAAGAGCCAGCAGGATTGCAAGCGTTTTCTTCATCTGAACGTCTCCTTTTCAATCATTTTCCGCAGGTTGAATCTTCCATACCTTATTATAAAGAATCAGCGGCAAAAACGGAACAGGACAAAACTGACATTCTTTGGCCGATTCTGTCAAGAGGGCGGGCTTTGCCGGCGGCTCCCTGCTGCCTGGCCGGAGATGAGCCGTCATAGCCTGTTCGGCCGTGCCGAGGATGTTATCATGAAAATTTGTGGATCTGCGTAGGCTGAAATAGCGATGGAAACTTTACAGACAGCGCCAGGCAGGCCCTTGCGGCTGGAACCGAAACATTTCTCACGGAGGTGAGCCTATGCCAACTGCTCCCGATCTGCTCGGCCGGACTGCGGCGGCCTATCTGCGCAAGTCCCGTATGGAGGAAGGGCTGGACACGGAGGAGGTCCTGCGACGGCACCGTCAGGGCCTTGACGAGTGTGCCCAGCGCCATGGCCTGGACATTGTGGCCTACTATCCGGAGGTGGTCAGCGGCGAGAGCCTGTATGCCCGCCCCCAGATGCTCCGCCTGCTGGAGGACGTGGAGGCAGGCCGGTTTGACGCCGTGCTCTGTATGGACCTGGACCGTCTCTCCCGCGGCCGGATGAAGGACCAGGGCATCATCCTGGACGCTTTCAAGGACAGCGGCACGCTGATTGTCACGCCGGAAAAGGTCTATGACCTCTCTGACGAGATCGACGACGAGCTGGCGGAGTTCAAGACCTTCATGTCCCGGCGGGAATACAAGATCATCAACAAGCGGCTGCGCCGCGGCCTCCGGCGCTCCATCCAAGACGGCTGCTATGTAGCCAACGCCCCTTACGGGTACAGGAAGGTCACGGTAGACCGCCGCCCTACCCTGGAGGTTTACGAGCCGGAGGCACGGTTTGTGCGTATCATGTACAGTATGTACGCCAACGGCTACGGCTGCGTAGCCATTGCCAACCATGTCAACGCCATGGGCGCACGCCCCCACCGGAGCGACGCCTTCTCCCGCAGCAGCGTAGCAAAAATCCTCCGCAGCCCAACCTATATCGGCAAGGTCGTCTGGGACCAGAAGCACCACATCAAGAAAAACAGCAGGGGCAATCCCAAGCACATCACCATCTACAACCCGCCTGAACAGTGGACCATCACCGACGGGCTCCATCCGCCTATTGTAGACGAGGCGCTGTACAGCAAGGTGCAGGATATTATGGCAGGCCGCCGCCATCCCGCCCACAATGACGGCACCATAAAGAGCCCTTTGGCGGGGCTGGTCCAGTGCGCCCACTGCGGGGGGAATATGCAGCGTATGAACATGAAGGGCCAGCCCTACCTGCTCTGCCCCAAGCCAGGCTGCTGCGCCGCCGCAAAGTTTGAACTGGTGGAGGCCCGCATCCTCAGCCATCTGGCGGATACGCTGGCCCAGCTCCGGATAGAGCCGCCCGCCCACCGGCAGGACCTGTCCCCCCTGGAGGACGCCCTGGCAGCTATCGCCAAGGAGCTCCACACCGTCCAGCGGCAGAAAGCGCGGCTGCACGAGCTTCTGGAGCTGGGGGAATACGACCTGCCCACCTACCGGGAGCGTATGGCCGCGGTAAGGGATAAACAGCTGGACCTGGAGCGCCGCCAGGAGGATGCCCGGCGGCGGCTGGAGCAGGCCGGCGCCTTTGCCCCTCCCCCCCAGGCGCACACGATACAGACCGTTTGGGATGCCTATTGGATCAGCGATGCCGCCCACCGGAACGCCCTGCTCCACTCTGTGCTCGAGCGGATTACATACCACAAGGAAAAAAAGACAAAACCAGCTGAATTTCAACTGGTTTTTACCCTAAAATCCCACTGATTTTTTACACCCAACATACTTATACAGCGCCATATCCTGCTCGCGGCAGCTGTCGTAAATCTTCTTGGTATGGATACAAACGGCCTCGCAGTTATCCTTCAAGCCGGAAACCGGGCCGGGTACGATACGTTCAGGCATAATGGAACCTCCTAAAAAGTAGCTCTGGTTTGCTCTGGAAGTCTGGAAGGCGTTGGCCTTCATTCCAGTCTATGCGCCTTGCGCCAGGTGGTGAAAATTTGGGCTATACAAATTCTGCGCGGGCGGGTATAATGGGGAGGAAAAACAAGCGCCGGGAGGTATGCCATGGGTTCGTTTGGCTTTATCAGCGACAAGCTGGAGATTAAGTTCCTGATTTTGTATATTGCGGCCCGCGTGGTAGGGCCGGTTCCCTTTGAGGTGATGCAGGACTTGAGCATGTGCGACAGCGGCGTGGATTACTTCGGCTTCTCCGAGTGCCTGGCGGACCTGGTGCGCACAGGGCACCTGGTCCAGGATGATGAGGGCCTCTACGCCATCACCGACAAGGGCCGGCGCAACAGCGCCATCTGCGAGAGCAGCCTGCCCTACTCCGTGCGGATGCAGGTGGAGCGGAACCTGGTCGGCTACAACGAGCAGCTCAAGCGGAAAGCCCTGGTGGGGGCCCAGATGGAGCAGAGAGATAAGGGCGGCTACACTGTCACCCTCTCTTTGCGGGACGAGCTGGATGAGCTGATGAGCCTGAGCCTGCTGGTCACGCGGGAGGACATGGCCCTGGAGCTCCAGCGGCGGTTCCGGGCCAACGCGGAGGAGATCTACTCCAAGATATTAGACTGCCTCTATGATGGGAACCTGTGAGACGGCATACCCGCGCAGGAGGGGCCATATACTTGTCCAAGGGAGCGGGCCGCCCGTTCCCTTGGATGCGTTTTGTGGGGAAACAGCCGCTTTCTGTTGCAATTACTCAGAAAATCAGATACACTGTGCGATAGGATGAACGAAAAAGGAGGGGCGGCATGGAGCGGCTGGATAAGCTTCTGGCCTCCACAGGACGCTGGTCCCGGCGGGAGGCAAAGCAATTGATTAAGGAGGGCCGGGTTTTGGTAGACGGCAGCCCGGCACGGAGCGGCGAGGATAAGGCGGACCCTGACGGCGCGGCCATCCTGGTGGACGGCGCGCCGCTGGCGCTGCGCCGCCACACCTATGTGATGCTCCACAAGCCGGCAGGGGTCCTCTCCGCCACCGAGGATCCCCGGCAGGAGACGGTGCTGGACCTGCTGCCGCCGGAGCTGCGCCGGCTGGGCCTGTTTCCCGTGGGGCGGCTGGACAAGGACACGGAGGGCCTGCTGCTGCTGACGGACGACGGGGAGCTGGCCCACCGGCTGCTCTCCCCTAAAAACCATGTGGATAAGGTCTACCGCGCCCGGCTGGACCGCCCCCTGGGCCCGGCAGACCAGGCGGCCTTTGCCCAGGGGATTACCCTGGCGGACGGCCTGCGGTGTATGCCGGCGGAGCTGGAGCTGATCGGGGACGGTACGGAGGTACTGGTCACTTTGCACGAGGGTAAATTCCACCAAATCAAGCGGATGACTGCCAGCCGGGGTGCGGCAGTATGCTGGCTGAAGCGGCTCTCCATGGGTCCGCTCCAGCTGGACCCGGTGCTGAAGAAGGGCGAATACCGGCTTTTGACCCATGAAGAAGTTGCAAAAATCGGCGGAAAGCTATAAAAAAGAAGGGAACTTACAAAACAGCCAAAAAAATACAATATTTTTTGTGAAAAAAAGAAAAAATATCTTGCATTCTGTCGACGAACCAAGTATAATGTTTTCCGGATGGACATATTGCACAAAGAGCTACCATAAAAAACGGCCGATGGAGGAAGAACATATGTCAGGGAGGATTTTTCAAAATGTTGTCCTGCAAATAAAAGATGCCACTGACCGGGTTGTGGGGGTGATCGACGCGGAGGGGACTGTCATCTCCTGCAGCGATCTTGGTCTCATCGGCAGGAAGTGGCCGGAATATGTGGAGCAGATCAACCGGGCGGACGGGGCCATCACTGCCATGGACGGCAGGACCTTCCACGCTCTGAGCGGCTGGGGCTCCCATTTCGACTATGCTGTGTTCACGATGGGCGACGACGATGTGGGCCGCACGGTCTGCTCTATGGCCAGCGTGGCGCTCAACGGTGCGAAGAGCTACTATGAGGAGAAGCATGACCGGGGGTCGTTCATCAAGAATATCATTTCCGACAACATCATGCTCAGCGATATCTTCATGCGGGCCAAGGAGCTCCATGTGGCCCCGGAGGTGCCGCGCAGCGTCTTCCTGCTGCGCCAGACGGAGAGCAGCGACTCGTCCGTGATGGACGTGGTACAGGGCCTGTTCCCGGACCGGCAGAACGACTTTGTACTCAGTGTGGGGGACAGCGACGTGGCCCTTGTCCACCAGCTGCCGGAGAACGGCGGGGAGAAGGAGCTCCAGCGTGTCGCCGCCCTGCTGGAGGATACGCTGCGGGTGGGCGGCGAGAGCCATGTGGTCATCGGCATCGGCACCATCGCCCTGCACCTGCGGGATCTGGCCAAGAGCTATAAGGAGGCGCAGATCGCCATTGAGGTCGGCAAGGTCTTCGACACGGAGAAATACATTATTAATTATGAGAACCTGGGTATTGGGCGGCTGATCTACCAGCTCCCCACCACCCTGTGCGAGATGTTCCTGATCGAGGTCTTCAAAAAAAATCCCATCGACTCCCTGGACCAGGAGACCCTCTTCACGATCCACAAATTTTTTGAAAACAACCTGAATGTGTCCGAAACAGCGCGGAAGCTCTTCGTCCACCGCAACACCCTGGTCTACCGCCTGGAGAAGATCAAGAAGCTGACCGGCCTGGACCTGCGGGAGTTTGACGACGCCATCACCTTCAAGGTCGCCTTGATGGTCAAGAAGTACCTGACCAGCCGGGGGATCGACGCGTGAACCCCAACCAACAAAAAATCCCCCGCCCAGCCGGAGCTTCCCGCTCCAGCCGGGTGGGGTTTTCCCATTCAGTGCGCGGCAGGCCCCGCCTGCCGTTTCCCGCCAAACAGCGCCGGCAGCAGGTCCGCCACCTCCGGGTACATCAAAAAGCCTGCGCCCAGGCCCATGTCCTGTCCCAGCTGGATTTTCCGCTGGAGGGTCCCGGCGTCGTCGAAGAGGATGAACCGGCTCTCCCCCTCCCCGGTGCATGTGAAGTATTTGGCACACAGGTCGTTGGAGTAAAAGATGGCAGGCTGCTTGCGCCCCAGCAGCTCATCCAGCTCCGCCCCGGACAGGGGCGCGCCCTCGCCGGTGGGACACGGGAGAGGGAAGGCCATGCGCAAACGCTGGAGGTCCAGGGCAATCCGTTTCCCCCCAAACTCCCGGGCAGCCTCCTCCAGCCGCTGGCGGAGGGTGCCGCCGGAGAGGGCGGTGCAGATGAGGACGCTGGCCTGCTGGACGCTGGCGCCATAGCTCTCAGGGACATAGAGCTGCTTGCCATTGCGGCTGAGGATGCGGCCCAGCGACTCCAGGAACGCGACCCGGTCCGGGGCGGGGGGCTGCTCGAAGTCCGCCAGCACCCCGCTGAAGCCCCGGTTCCCGCACTCCCGCCAGACGTCCCGGCACAGGGCGGCGCTGTCCCGGATTGCGCCGCAGTCCCGGTCCCCCAGGACCATCATCCCGCCAAAGGTCCGGGCCAGGAGGGCCTGGCGCGTAAGGCGGCCGTCCCGCCCCACCAGGTAGGCCACATGGGCAAGGCGGTCAGTAAAGCGGGCGGCCTCCCGCAGCTTGTCAGGTGTGACGGCTAAATAGGTCTGCACAGTCAGTTCCCCCTTGTGGATTCGTTGGATTTGTGCTATACTAGCCTATATTATGCGACCGAGGAGGGGCCTATGCCATTTTCCCTGATCCCAGACCGGCTCTACGACCGCTATACCGACCTCACACCCCAGACGCTCAGCCGCCTGGGGGTCCGTCTGCTCCTGTGTGATTTGGACTACACCCTTGCCCCCCGCTCCGCTGCCCGTCCGGATGAGACGCTTCACCAATGGCTGGCGGCGTGCCGCGCTGCGGGGATTAGCGTGGCGGTCCTCTCCAACAACCGGTCCTCCCGGCGGGTGGAGACGTTCTGCGGCGAGCTGGGGATCTCCTATGTAGGCCACGCCGGGAAACCCCGTACCGGGGGCTACCGCCGGGCCATGGAGCAGGCCGGGGAGACGGCGGCGCACACGGCCATGTTGGGAGACAAGCTGCTCACAGATGTGCTGGGAGCCCGGCGCAGCGGCGTGCTGGCTTTGATGGTGGAGCCCCTGGGCGGCCCGGTGGGGACCTGGAACCGGGTACTCCACCTGCTGCAAAGGCCCTTTAAATGGATCGCAAGAAGGAGATGCAGGAAAAAATGAGCAGATTCCATAAGATCGCGGAGAAGCTGGACGCCTACAACCTGGACGCCATGATGGTGACGAGCGCACCCAACCGGCTGTACGCCGCCGAGTTCCGCTCCAGCGCAGGGATGGCGATTGTCACCCGCAGCGGGAGCTACTTCTTCACGGACAGCCGCTACATCGAAGCCGCCGGCAAGGCCATCACAGGCGCGGAGATCCGGCAGAGCACCATCGAGACCCCCATGCCGGCGCTGGCCAACGAGGTGATTGAAAAGCACAACATCCAGCGGCTGGGCTTTGAGGAGGCGTATGCCACCGTCGGGGAGTACAACAGCTGGAAGGAAAAGCTGAAGTGCAAGGAGCTGGTCCCGGCAGCGAAGCTGCTGGAGGAGCTGCGTGCGGTCAAGGAGCCTTCTGAGATTGAAAACCTCATCGCTGCCCAGCGCATCGCGGAGAAGGCCTTGGAGGAAACGCTGGAGTTTATCAAGATTGGACGGACCGAGCAGGAGGTCTCCGCCTTCCTCCAGTATCGGATGCTGATCCACGGATCGGAAAAGCCGTCCTTTGAACCCATTGTCGTCAGCGGCATCAACAGCAGTATGCCCCACGGCAAGCCCAGCGGCAAGGCCCTGGAGGATGGGGACTTCCTCACCATGGACTTTGGCGCTATGGTGGGCGGCTATTGCTCCGATATGACCCGCACCGTGGCCATCGGCCACGTCACCGATGAGATGGACCGGGTTTACCACACCGTCCTGGCCGCCCAGCAGGCGGGCATCGCCGCCGCCAAGGCCGGCGTTATGGGCAAGGACATCCATGCCGCCGCCGCCAAGGTCATCTCCGACGCGGGCTATGGCGAATATTTTGGCCACGGCTTCGGCCACGGCCTGGGCATCGAGGTCCATGAGAACCCCGGCGCGGGCCAGACTGCCTCCGTCCCCCTGCCCGCAGGCGCGGTCATCTCCGCCGAGCCCGGCATCTACCTGCCCGGCCGCTTCGGTGTGCGTATTGAGGACGTGGTGATTCTCCAGGAGGGCGGCTGCACGGATATCATGAAGGCCCCCAAGGAGCTTCTGGTGCTCTAATAATATACCTTTTCATCCGGAGGTCCCGGGGTTCCGCGCCCCGGACCCCCGGTTCCTTTGCCAACGGGAGATGGATTCAGCAAGGCGGATGCCTTATATTCTTTTTGATCCTTTTTCTTCATAAGAAAAAGGATGATTGCCAAACAGTGGACTACCGAATGTTGAGGAGGCGAGGGCATGTCCTTCTCCAGCAGCGTGAAATCGGAGCTGTGCCGGGCGGAACTGGACCGCCCCTGCTGCGCCAGGGCGGAGGCCTACGGCGCCCTGCTCTACTGCAACACCTTTACCCCCCAGGAGATCCGGATCATCACCGAAAGCGCGGACTTCGCCAGCCGCCTGCCCGCGCTGCTGGCCTGCGCTTTCGGCCTGTCCTTCGACCGCCTGCCCGGCCAGGGGGAGCAGAAACACATCTTCCAGCTCACAGATGCCGGGAAGATCGGGCAGATCATTGACGCCTTTGGCTTCGATTCCCGGCAGAGCCCGGTACTGCACATCAACTTTGGCCTGCTGGAGGAGAGCTGCTGCCGCTCCGCTTTCCTGCGGGGCGCGTTCCTGTCCGGCGGGAGCATCACCGAACCGGCCAAACGCTACCACCTGGAGCTGGCGACCAGCCACATCCAGGCCAGCCGGGAGCTGCTGGCCCTGCTGGCCGATATGGGCCGCCTTCCCAAGCAGGCCGCCCGGGGCGGGTGCCAAGTAACCTATTTCAAGAGCGCCAGCCAGATCGAGGAGCTGCTGGCGATCATGGGCGCTCCCCTCTCCGCTATGGAGCTGATGAACACCCGGGCGGAAAAGGAGCTGCGCAACGGCGTCAACCGCCGCGTCAACTGCGAGGCCGCCAATCTGGACAAGGCGGTGGACGCCGCCCAGGAGCAGCTGGAGGCCATCCGCCGTCTGTATGCGCTGGACCGGGTGGAGTCCCTCAGCGCCCAGCTGAAGGAGACCATCATCCTGCGGGAGACCTACCCGGAGCTGACCCTCTCCCAGCTGGCGGAGGAATTCGAGCCGCCCATCACAAAAAGCTGTCTCAACCACCGCCTGCGCAAGCTGGTGGAGCTGAGCAGGGCATGATCTGAGAAGGGAGTCATTTTTTATGGAGACAATCGAACGGGCCCAGCTGGCCTGGGACTACCACCGGACGGGCTACAACTGCGCCCAGGCGGTGGCCTGCGCATTTTCCGACGTGATCGGGCTGCCGTTGGAGCAGATCGCCGCCTTGACAGGGGCCTTCGGCGGGGGGTTCCGCGCCGGGGAAATCTGCGGCGCAATCAGCGGCGCGGCCATGGTGCTGGGGGCCCGCTGGCCCCACGACGACCCCAGGGACATGAAGGCAAAGTCCTTTGTGTCCAAGAAGGTGATGGCGTTTCAGAAGCGGTTTCTGGAGCGGTTCCCCGCCATGTGCTGCCGGGAGATCCGGGATCTCCCCACCCCGCCCGAGGCGAGCCCCCTGGCCGTACAGCTGGGAATCACCAAGTCCTGCGACATCTATATTGTCAGCGCGGTAGAGCTGCTGGAGGAAATGCTGGCAGAAGAGTAAAGGGAGGCGGTTATGTCATTTGTTCATCTCCATGTCCACACAGAGTACAGCCTGCTGGACGGCTTCTGCCGGATTGACGGCCTGGCCAGACGGGTCAAGGAGCTGGGGCAGACCGCCGTGGCGGTGACGGACCACGGCGTCATGTACGGCGCCATCGACTTCTACCGGGCCTGCAAAAAAGAGGGAATCAAGCCCATTATCGGCTGTGAGGTCTATGTCACGCCCCCCGGCCGGACCCGGTTTGACAAGGTCCATGAGCTGGATGCGGAGAGCCGCCATCTGGTGCTGCTTTGCCGGGACGATGAGGGCTACCGGAATCTCAGCTACCTGGTCAGCATGGGGTTTGTAGAGGGGTTCTACATCAAGCCCCGCATTGACATGGCCCTTCTGCGCGCCCACAGCAAGGGGCTGATCGCCCTGTCCGCGTGCCTGGCCGGGGAGATCCCCAAGCGGCTGGTCAACGGGGACTACGCGGGCGCCCAAGCCTTCGCCCTGGAGATGCGGGACATCTTTGGGGAGGATGGCTTCTATCTGGAGCTCCAGGACCACGGCATCCGCAATCAGGCGGTGGTCAACCAGGGCCTGCTGCGCCTCCACCAGGAGACAGGCATCCCACTGGTGTGTACCAACGACTGCCACTATCTGGCCCCGGAGGATGCGGAGAGCCATGACGTGCTGCTGTGCATCCAGACCGGCAAGCTGGTGGAGGACGAGAAACGGATGCGCTATGAGCCCCGGAATTTCTACGTCCGCTCCACCGAGGAGATGGAACAGCTCTTCGGCCAGTACCCGGAGGCCCTTGCCAACACAGAGCGCATCGCTGAGCTGTGCAACCTGGAGTTCACCTTCGGCAAGTACCACCTGCCCTCCTTCCAGGTCCCGGAGGGGGAGACCCCTCAGAATTATATCCGGCGGCTGTGCGAGGATGGGTTTGCGGAGAAGTACCGGGGCACGCACCCGGAGTACCGCCAGCAGCTGGACTACGAGCTGGATATGATCGAGAAGATGGGCTTTACCGACTACTTCCTGATTGTCTCTGATTTCGTCCGCTTCGCCCGCAGCCAGGGCATCCCTGTAGGACCGGGGCGCGGCTCCGCCGCCGGGAGCATGGTCTCTTACTGCCTGCACATCACGGATATCGACCCGATGAAGTACAGCCTGTACTTTGAGCGGTTCTTGAACCCGGAGCGGGTATCCATGCCGGATATCGACATGGACTTCGGCTACACCCGCCGGGACGAGGTGGTGGACTACGTCCGCCGGAAGTACGGCGCGGACCATGTGGCCCAGATCGTCACCTTTGGTACCATGGCCGCCCGCAACGCCATACGGGATGTGGGCCGGGTGCTGAACATGTCCTATGCCGAGGTGGACGCGGTGGCCAAGCAGGTGCCCAGCGGCCCCAACAACCAGCACCTCACCCTCTCCGACGCCCTGCGCCTGAGCAAGGCCCTCAAGGACATGTATGACCAGGACCCCCGCATCCAGAAGCTCATCGAGACCGCCAAGGCCCTGGAGGGTATCCCCCGCCACGCCTCCACCCACGCCGCCGGCGTGGTCATCACCAAGGACCCCGTACTGACCTATGTACCCCTGGCGAAGAATGACGACACGGTCGTCTGCCAGTATACCATGGTGACGCTGGAGGAGCTGGGCCTGCTGAAAATGGACTTTTTGGGCCTGCGCAACCTGACGGTACTGGAGGACGCGGTGGCGATGGTCCAGCGGCGGGAGCCGGATTTCCGGCTGTCGGACATCCCGGAGGACGACCAGGGGGTGTACGACATGCTCACCCAGGGGAGGACCAGCGGCGTGTTCCAGATGGAGTCCGCCGGCATGACCGGGGTGTGCGTGGGCCTCAAGCCCCAGTCCATCGAGGATCTGACGGCTATCGTGGCCCTGTACCGGCCGGGGCCCATGGACGCTATCCCCCGCTTTATCGCCTGCAAGCACGACCCATCCTTGATCGCCTACAAGCATCCGGCACTGGAGCCGATTCTGTCCATCACCTACGGCTGCATTGTCTACCAGGAGCAGGTCATTGAGATCTTCCGCCGCCTGGCGGGGTACTCCCTGGGCCAGGCGGACATGGTGCGCCGGGCCATGAGCAAGAAAAAGGTGAAGGACATCGAAAAGGAGCGGGGAGCGTTCCTGCGTGGGGACCCGGCGCGGAATATCGCCGGGTGCGTGGCCAGCGGCATCCCCGAGGACATTGCCGAGGCGATCTACAACGAGATCTATGACTTCGCCAACTATGCCTTCAATAAGGCCCACGCGGTGTGCTACGCCGTAGTGGCCTATCAGACCGCCTGGTTCAAGCTCCACCACCCCAAGGAGTACATGGCGGCCCTGCTGACCAGCATCCTGGACTGGACGGAGAAGGTTGCCGGATACATCAACGAGTGCCGGGACATGGGCATCACCCTGCTGCCGCCGGACGTGAACTGCTCCTTGGACGGCTTCACCGTGGAGGAAGGCGGCATCCGCTTCGGCCTGGCGGCTATCAAGAATATTGGCCGCGGCTTCATCCAGGGCCTGGTCCGGGAACGGGAGCAGGGCGGCCCCTTCACCACCTTTCAAAACTTCTGTGAGCGGATGTACGGCAGCGACATGAACAAACGGGCAGTGGAAAACCTGATCCGGGCCGGGGCCTTTGACAGCCTGGGCGCCCGGCGCAGCCAGCTGGTGGCGGTCAGTGAAAAGCTGTTGGACTCTATCGGCGGCAGCCGCCGCCAGAATGTGGACGGGCAGCTGGACTTTTTCGGCATGTCCGCCGCTGTGGCGGAGAAAAAGGCTGAGGTCGCCCTGCCCAACCTGCCGGAGTTTTCTTTGGATGAGCGGATGCGCCAGGAGCGGGAGGTCACGGGGCTCTACCTCTCCGGCCACCCTATGAACGCCTACCGTGAGGCGGCAAAAGCGGCCGGGGCGGTGTCCATCGGCTCTATTCATGAGGACTTTTCCCAGGAGGGCGGGCCGGCCCTCTATCAGGACGAGCAGGCGATTGCCGTAGCAGGCATCGTCACCGCCTACCGGACCCGCACCACCCGCAGCAACTCCCTCATGGCCTATGCCACGGTGGAGGACGACACCGCCTCCATCGAGCTGCTTTGCTTCAGCCGGACGCTGGAGAAATTCGGCAAGCAGCTGGCCGAAGGCAGCGCGGTGCTGGTGCGCGGGAAGCTGTCTGTCCGGGACGAGAAGCCGCCCCAGATCCTCTGCGACGGCGTGTACCCCCTCAAGGATGGAGGGCAGCTGCCCCAAGAGGGGCGGACGGCGGCCAAGGTCCAGGTGCTGGAGGGGAAAATACTGTGGCTCCGCCTGCCATCCATGAACCACCCGGCCCTGGGGCACATCAACCGGGTGATCAGCATGTTTCCCGGCAACACGCCGGCCAAGCTGGTGTTCACCGACACCGGCAAGCGGATGGGCACCACCTGCCTGCTGGGGAAATCCTTGGTGGACGAGCTGGCAGCGGTGCTGGGACGGGAAAATGTGGTCATCCAATAGACGGACGGGGGAGAAGCGGCCGCTTCTC
>JAAWKB010000025.1 GCA_022797115.1 Oscillospiraceae bacterium | reverse complement strand
ATCCTTGCCATCCGTCAGGATGCCTGTGGATTTTTGCCTTGCAGGACAAAAAATCCCCTCGCCAATACGCACACGTTGAGATATTAAACAGGCTCTAAGGAGGGGGAACCATCCGGAATATCCATTTTTTGCCATGTATTTGAAACACGTCCGCGGCGCATACTAGGGCAGAGGAAGTGATATGCATGGAAATGTCAAAGCAGGAATACCAGAAATACGTCCAGGACAGGGCACAGACCTCGCCATTGGCGAAGGACTGCCTGCTCGCGTTTGTGATCGGCGGCGGCATCTGCGTGGTGGGGCAGCTGGTGATGGACGGGTATACCGCCCTGGGCCTGGACAAGACGGACGCGGGCACGGCAACGGCCATATCGATGGTGCTCCTGTCCGTGGTGCTGACAGGGCTGAACCTGTACAACAAGCTGGCCCGCTACGGCGGCGCGGGCACCCTGGTGCCCATCACCGGCTTTGCCAACGCGGTCGCCTCACCGGCCATCGACTTTAAGGCAGAGGGCCTGGTCACGGGTATGGCTGCGAAAATGTTCACCGTAGCCGGGCCGGTCATTGTCTTCGGCGTGGCTGCAAGCGTGCTGTACGGCGTGGTGCTGATGCTGCTGTAGCAGCCTGGAAAAGACGGCAGGAGAGCCCGGGACCGGGTTCTCCTGCCTGTCCATCAATTTCTAAAATCGATACTTGACAAGAGCAGGGGGATCTGCTATAATACATGTTGTTCGCGGGCGTAGCTCATCTGGTAGAGCGCCACCTTGCCAAGGTGGAGGTAGCGGGTTCGAGCCCCGTCGCCCGCTCCAGAACAAAAAAATCCGTAACCATAGTGGTTACGGATTTTTTCTATATCGCAGCTATGTGGCGCGGCAACGGCCTGGAGGATTCCTAGATAGAGGGGCTGTCCTCGCTGCCCTGCGCGGGCGCAAATCCGGCGGCCTTGGCGCATTCAAACGTAATACCGCCCGTGCGGTGATCGGACTTCGCCATGTTGAGGTAGAAGGAGCAGACCACGCCATGGGCGGTCCACGGCAAGCCGACCATGGCGCTCAGCCATGGCAGGGCCCCGTTATAGCCCACGCAGATGCAGTAGGCCGCCAGCGCCAACCCGCCTACCGTCACGACCCACAGCAATATCCGGATGTCCCGGACCAGCTGCTTGGAGAATGCGGTCATGTCAGCCCGTTCCGCTGGGCAAAGCGGTAAAACAGCTGGGCAACCTGCTCCCGCGTCAGCAGGTCCTCCCACATATAGTTAGGCTGTCCGTCCGGGGCGGTGCCGCTGCCTGCGAACAGCCCGGAGGCGACCGCAAAGTCCCTGGCCTCCTTGCTCCATGCGCCGCTGTCGTTGTCCCGCAGCTCATTCCGGTATGCCTCCATTGCGGTCCGGAACATCTGGTTAAACTTCTCCTGATCCATATCATCCTCCTGCTCCCCGCCGTCAAACGGCCGGATATATGCTGTCACAGTGGTCTTGTTCCGCGTGCGGCGGTACACGCCGCCGCCGTTGTCCTGGCTGCCCGCATTGCTGGGGGAGGTATTTCCCTCAACGGCGGTGACGGTATGATCGGCTGCGCCCGCTACAATGCCGGTATGGCCGAAATTGTAAATAATGATGTCGCAGGGCTGCGGCTCTGTGACAATGCGCTCCGGCTGGTTCTTCCTGTACCAGTTGAGCAGCGCGGAGCAGCTGGCGGTTTTATAGGGCAGCGTCTGCCCCGCCTGATCGAAGCACCACTGCACGAACATCATGCACCAGGGATACCCGTCCAGGCCAAACCACGCCCCATACTTGGTGCGGTTGCTCCCGGCGGGCTGTTCTGTCTGCCCCAGCTCCGCCCTGGCGATTTCCAGGACATTGCGGCCGCTGGCGCCGGTTGTGTTCTCAGCCATTGCCGCCTCCTGCCGCGCGGGCTTTTTTCGTCTCCATGTTGATCTCCCAGACTGCTCCCTCAATCATATTGCACACAGCCTCTGTCACCTCCACCCCCAAAGCGGACAGCTGCTCCCGGACAAAGCGGCTGCGCGTCTCGCCGCTGGGGTCCGTATCGTGGTAGAGCTGTTCTGCCGCCTGGGCGAAGGCCTGCACCAGCAGGCGGAGCCGTTCCTGTGCTGCGCGGCTGGTATGGGCCTCCAGCCACGCCTTCACCTTGGGGGTCAGATAGGCCAGCAGTCCCGCCATAAGGACTGCCAGCAGTTTGCCGATGACCCCATAGATATCTTCCATAGATACCCCTCCTTCTCAGTTGAACGCCTTCTCCAGATCGTCTATGCGGTGGTTTGCCACCTTGATTTTTTCCTCCTGGAGCTCCGTGCGCTCCTCCAGCCGGTAGGTCCGGTCAATGAGGCTGTTGTGGGCCTGCACCTTTTTCTCCAGCTGCTCCAGCCGGTACTGGGTCAGCTTGGAGGACACCAGCACGCCGCACAGTGAACCGGCGGCAGACCCGGCCAGGCCGATCAACGCAACAATAATGGCCTCCATGGCCTCACGCTTCCTGTTCCGGGTTCTCCCCGGTGATCTCGCAGAGCTCATCCCTGGTCAGCCGGCCGGCTGCCGCCAGGGCCTCCAGACGGGCCGTATCCCACAGGCGGGGATAGTACGCTTTTGCCATCTCGTATACGCTCACAGGCTCACCCCCTGCATAGCGGCCAAAAAATCCACATCGGCCCGCAGCTGTTCCTGGGCGCTGGGGGGCGGGGCGGGGATGGCGGCCCGGTCGGCCTCGATCTCCTCGTCCGTGCGCGGGAGCGCCTGCGCCCCATCCCACCGGTAGAGCGGGATACCCTCCATTGTATGCAGGGATGGATTTTCCTCCCCTCCCGGGCACAGCCGGAACTGGTAGCCGCCCGTGTCGCTGATGCGGATTGCGTCCGTGGTCTCACGCTCCGGGTGGGGGCCGTCGCTCCAGCCGTCGGTGATGCGGCCCTGGGCGTCCGTGATGATGTAGTGGCAGTTGTAAAATGCGGTCATATCGTACCTCCTCTCATATCCTGGCAAGCAGGAACACATACGGCCGGCACGGCGGGATAGTCAACCGTTTGCAGGAACCTTGCCGTCCGCCTGGCGCAAATCTTTCCCGTCCGCCCGGGATACAGCCTTGTCAACCGGCGGATTGGCATGGTATCGTTTCATTCAATTTTCAGAGCTGGAGGTGTCATGACTTATGACAGCAGTATTCAAACACTGCAGCAAAAAGTTGCTTCTCTGCTATGCCCTGATCTGCCCGTTCGCCACAGTAACGTCGACTGCCTTTGCCATGTCTTTACAGCCGATTATTGATGTCGGGCTGACTGGCGACGGGAGGGCGTTTGTCACAACGACGGCTGCGGCAGTTATCATTGCGTGTCTATCTGAGCTGTCTTTCTACATCGAGAATATCATAAAAAATGGGGTTGTCATTTCCTATACCAAAAATCTGCGTATCCATTATTTCAGGACATTTTTTCAGCAGGACATTGCCCGGTTCCTTGAAAAGGACAGCGCGGAGTATTTGTCCAAGCTCACGGTAGATGCGGAGGTCATCGGGCAGAAATATTGTGAAAGTATGCTGCGGCTCTATAAATCCCTCTGGAGCCTGGCTATTTCCAGTGTATGCATCGCCTCTGCACGCTGGGAGTTGGCGATATATGTTCTGGTGATCTCCTGTATATCCGTCAATCTGCCCCGATTGTTTCAGGGGAAGGCGAATGCCTCCGAGCAGGACTATTTGGAAAGCAGCAGCGCCCATATCAAGCTGGCCCAGGAGAGCATCCGGAATTATCTGGTCATCCGCCTGTTCAAGCTGCGTCCGTCCCAACTGGAGCAGTATGAGCAGGCCGTCTCAGCGGTAGAAAGGAGGGACAATACCCGGAAAAAGAGGGCCTTTGCGGTGGATGCAGCCGCCGGCGCCATCAGCAGTATCGGCTTCATTTTAGTGATCGCCCTGTGCATGGTGTTCGTATTGCAGGGGAAGCTCAGCGTTGGGTATACCATGTCTGTCAGCCAGCTGTTGGGGGGCATCCAGTTCCCGTTTGAAATACTCCCGGGCTATCTGGTGGCCTACCGGTCTGGAAGGGATCTGTATTGGACCAATGAAGCGGAACTACAGAAGGATGTGAAGGCGGAAGGGGGGAAAACGCTTCGCCTGACCCCAACAGATAACCGTATGGAAATCAATCAGGTGTCCTTTTCCTACAACACGGATCACCCCGCCATATTGGATGGGGTCAGCCTTTCCCTTGATCTCAAAAAGAAGTATGCCGTTGTGGGGGAAAGCGGCTCGGGAAAAAGCACATTGGCAAAAATCGTGATGGGCTTGTTAGAGCCATCCTGCGGCGCTGTATGGTTGAATGGCGTTCCCCTCTGTGAAATCGATAAAAGCAGCTTGTACGATGTCATCGCTTACCAGGACCAAAGCGCATCCTTTTTCAACGGCACGATAAAGGAGAACATCGTATTGGGGGAACAGCTCCCTGAAAATACATGGCGTCAAATCATAACCGCCTCCTGCTTGGACGGCCTGTTGGACAAGCTGCCGGAGGGGGAGTTTACGGTAATCGAAGAAAACGGCAAAAATATCTCCGGCGGGGAGGCGCAGCGCATTTGCCTCGCCAGATGCCTCGCAAGGCGGCCGTCATTTATCATATTTGATGAAATTGCGGCCGCCTTGGATACGCAGAATGCGGCGGCAATTGAAAAATCGATCCTTTCGTTGGAAAATACCGGCATACTGCAAATTACGCACCGGATTGCTGAAGAGAATATGCGGCAATATGATTCCATTTTTGTTTTAAAGGGTGGAAGGATTGCCGAACAGGGGACATGGGATGATCTGGTTGCCCAAAAGGGGGAGTTCTACCGATTGTTGATCCACAGCAGTGAACCGGCGGTCTAGCGCCTGCTTGCAGCGTCCATTGATAGCAAGCATGGAGTACCGTATCAACGGGATTTTGTAGAAAATGCCTATCTTGACAAGGGGGCGCGGGACAGATATACTGGGCAGTAGAGACGAAATCCTGTTGACAAAGAAGGGAAACGCCTATGTTTACGATTACATTCCGGTTTGAGACTGGCGATGCCGTGTCCATCTCCGCCAATGCGGGGGAGAAGCTGCTGGACGTGGCCCGCAAGGCCAACGTCGCCATTGACGCCCCCTGCTCCGGCAACGGCGTGTGCGGCAAGTGCCGGGTCCGGCTGGTGTCCGGCTATCTGGACGCCCCCATCAACCGCCACATCTCCAATGAGGAGTACGAGGCCGGCTGGCGGCTGGCCTGCCTGGCCCAGATCAGCGGCGACGCGGAAATTGAGGTTCCCGACATCGCCTCCGCCTACCGCAGCCGCATGAAGATGGCGGACCTCTCATCCCCGGAGGAAATTGCCATCTTTGAGGACCTGCACCGCCAGTTGGAGGAGGCCGGGATCTCCTTTGGCAGCGACCTGTCCTTCCTGTCCCTGGATCTGCCCGAGCCCTCCCTGGAGGACACCATGCCCGACAATGAACGCCTGCTCCGGGCGGTGGAGGAGGCCACCGGCGTGGCCCAGGCGTCCATCATGCTGCCATACTGGGTGCTGCGGGAGCTGGGCCAGACGCTGCGGGAGAGCGGGTTCCGCGTCAAGTGCGTGATTTCCCGGGACAATGACCGCATCCTGATCCGGGACGTGCTCCCCCGGGACAGCAAGGAGCCGCTGGTAGGGTTTGCCCTGGATCTGGGCACCACGTCCCTGGCCGGTGTGCTGGTGGACCTGGAGACCGGGAAGATCCTGGCCAAGGCCAGCGGCGGCAACGGCCAGATCCGCTATGGCGCGGACGTGATCAACCGCATCATCGAATCCGGCAGGCCCGGCGGGCGCAAACGCCTCCAGGACGCGGTCATCAAGGAGTCCATCATCCCCATGCTGGCCTTCATGTACCGCACGGCGAATATCAACCCCCGGCGGATCTACCGCATGGTCCTGGCGGGCAACACCACCATGAACCATCTGCTGCTGGGCCTCTATGCCGATCCCATCCGCATGGAGCCCTTTGTCCCCAGCTTCTTCCACACGGACCATCTGTTTGTGCGGGATATCCAGCTGAAGATGAACCCCCTTGCGGAGCTGATCGTGGCCCCCAATATCGGCAGCTACGTGGGCGGGGATATCACCGCCGGCGCCCTGGTGTCCATGATCTGGAACAACCCGGAGATGAGCCTGTTCATCGACCTGGGCACCAACGGGGAGCTGGTCTTCGGCAACAGCGAATTCCTTATGAGCTGCGCCTGTTCCGCCGGTCCCGCCTTTGAGGGCGGCGACATCAGCTGCGGGATGCGTGCCACCGACGGCGCGGTGGAGGCGTGTACCATCGACAAGGAGACCATGGAGCCCACGATGACGGTGGTGGGCGGCGTGGCCCCGGCGGGCATCTGCGGCAGCGGTATTATCGACATCATTGCCGAGCTGTTCCGCTGCGGGATCATCAACGGCAAGGGCAAGTTTGTCCGGGAGGGGGCGCGGGTCCTCCACGACGAGCACGGTATGGGCTCCTACGTCCTGGCCTGGAAGAAGGACACCGGCGGGATGAAGGATGTTGTCATCAACGAGGTGGATATTGACAACTTCATCCGGGCCAAGGGCGCGATCTTCTCCGCCACACAAACCATGCTGCGCTCCCTGGGCTTCGACACGTCGGTGATTGAGCGGGTCTATGTGGCCGGGGGCATCGGCAGCGGCATCAACATGCGCAATGCCGTCACCATCGGCATGTTCCCCGACATCCCCCTGGAGAACTTCCACTATATCGGCAACTCCTCCCAGGCCGGGGCCTACGCGATGCTGCTCTCCAGCCAGGCCAGGGAGAAGGTCTTCGAGCTGGGCCGCTCCATGACCTACCTGGAGCTGAGCAACGAGCCGGGGTATATGGATGAGTTCGTTGCCGCCTGTTTCCTGCCCCATACGGACGCGGGGCTGTTCCCCAGCGTAGAGCTGTAAGCCTTTTGGACAGTTGGAATCAGATGATGACGGAAACCTTGACAATTACCTATCTCAACTGCGGCTTCTGCACGGCGAAGAACCACTGTGCCGCCTGCGGCGGGGAGCTCTCCGCCGCCCTGGAGCAGAAGCCGGGGATTGCCCGGGCCCAGGTCAATGTGCCGGACCATACACTGTTGGTGGAGCATGACATGGACAGCGGGGACCTGGAGGATCTGCTGGATGGGATGGGGCTTCTGATCGGATAGCAAATGAAGAACCCAGGCGGACCATTATGGCCCGCCTGGGTTTTGTTTTGGATGGGTTTCCGCCTTACGCCAGGGTAAAGCGTCCGTTTTCCTCCTGGAAAACACAGCCGTAGAAAGCCGTCATAGCCTGGATGAGATACTCCGTGTCCTTGACGCCGGCGGTCTCAAAGCAGGAGTGCATGGCCAGCTGGGGCAGGCCGATGTCGACCGTGTTCAGGGAGAGGTGGGAGTTGGAGATATTGCCCAGGGTGGAGCCGCCGGCCAGGTCGGAGCGGTTGGAGAAGTGCTGGACTGGCACACCGGCGCGCTGGCACACTGCGGTAAACACCGCCTGGGCCGCGCCGTCGGTGGCGTAGCGCACGCCGTGCTTGATGACAACGCCGGCGTTCATGGCCGGGCGGTGGGTGGCGTCGGCATACTCGGGGTGGTTGGGGTGGACGGCATGGGCGTTGTCGGCGGAGACCAGGAAACTGTTAGCTACAGCGGAGGCCCGGTCGCGGCCCATGGCCTCGCAGATGCGCGAGACAAGATCGGACAGGAAGGTACCGTCGGCTCCCTGCTTGGTGAGGCTGCCAACCTCCTCGTTGTCCAGCAGTGCGAATACGGGGACGCTGGCGCTCTCCTTGGCGGCCAGGAACCCCTGGAAACAGCCGAAGGCGCACTGGAGGTCGTCCAGCATGGGGGCGGAGAGGAACTCGCCGTCCGCGCCCCAGACGAGGCCCTTCTGCCGGATGCAGAGGAACAGGTCCGTACCCAGGATATCTTCCTCCTTGCAGTCCGCGGCCTTGCCCACGATGGCACGGAAGGAGCCCTTTGTCCCCTCCAGGCCCATGAGGGGGATGGTGTCGCACTTGGCGTCATACTTGAACCCGTCGTTGGCCGCCCGGTTCATATGGACCGCTACATTGGGGATCAGCAGCAGGTCCTTGTCCACATAGACCAGCCGGGTCTCAATGGCGTCCCCGGTGCGCACCAGTACCCGGCCTGCCACAGTCAGCGGGCGGTCCAGCCAGGGGGCGCAGAGCATCCCGCCGTACCGCTCCACATTGAGGCGGACATATCCGTCTGGGCCGGTGAGCTCCGCGTTCTCCTTCACCCGGAAACCGGGCGCATCGCTGTGGCTGGCGGAGATCATGAAGCCGGTGAAGTCCTTGCGGGGGATGCGGAAGGCCAGCAGGGCGGAGCCGTTGCGGGTGACATAGTACTTCCCGCCCGGGGCCAGTTCCCAGGCCCTGCCCTCGCTCAGCCGGGTGTAGCCCGCCCCGTCCAGGGTATGGCACAGGTTTTCCACCGCGTGGAAACGGCTGGGGCTCGCCCCCAGGAAGGTCAGAAGATCCTGCATAGTTCGTTTTCCTCCTCAATCAAAAAAGATGGTATCTTGCCGCGGCTACAGCGTGAACTGCACCACGCAGAAAGCGGCGTAGATTGCCAGCAGCGCCAGGCCCTGGAGCCGGGAGAGCTTCCCCCGCGCCAGCGCGGGCAGGGTCAGCAGGGCCATCACCAGGAACATCACCGGCAGATCCAGCACAAGGGAGGCGTTTATCCCCCCGATTTCGGCGGCCTGGGGGATGCTGAAGGGGGCGAGGGTGACAGAGACGCCGCTGACCAGGACCAGGTTGAACAGGTTCGCGCCGATCACATTCCCCAGGGAGAGGGCCCCGTGGCCCTTGATGAGGGAGGTGATGGCCGTCACCAGCTCCGGCAGGGAGGTCCCCAGGGCCACGAACGTCAAGGCGATCACCGACTCCGGCACGCCCAACGCCTGGGCGATCAGGGTCCCGTTCTCCACCAGCAGATTGGCTCCCAGGGCGATGAGCGCCGCGCCCAACACCAGAAGGCCCAGATCTTTGCCCAGGCTGGAGGCGGGCGCGTCCTCCTCCGGGCCGCTGGCGGGGGATTTTTTCATTTGCAGCACGGTCGCCGCCATATACACCACAAAAATGACCAGCAGGGCAATGCCGACAGGCCGGCCGAAGTATCCGGCTGTGTAGGCGGTAGCCGCATAGAGGACGGCGGCGGCAAAAAAGAACAGCACCGGTGTGCGCAGGGCGGCGCGGTCCACCCGGCCGGGGCGTAGCGCGATGGTGATGGCGGCGATCAGCGACGCATTGCAGATCACCGAGCCGATGGCGTTCCCATAGGCGATCTCACCGTGGCCGCTGAGGGCGGAGGTGGTGGAGACCATGACCTCCGGCAGGGTGGTGCCAATGGACACCACGGTGGCCCCGATGAGCAGCTCCGGCAGGTGGAAACGGCGGGCAATGCCCGTTGCACCGTCGACAAACCAGTCCCCGCCCTTGATCAGGCAGAGCAGGCCGGCGGTAAACAGCAGAACAGGTACAAGCATGTTCTCTCTCCTTACTCATTGCGTACGTTCCGGCCTCTCTGACCGGAAAGCGGTACCCATTGTATCACAGGCTGTGCTGTGAAGCAACGGTTCTTCCTACATTCTTCGTCAAAAAGCCGTCAAACATGCAGGAGGGAAGAAAAGCTTCACGGCAGGAGGACGCCCTCAGGGGTCATCATCATGCCGATGTCGCTGGGGGCGAAATAGGCGTTGAGAATCTCCACAGCAGTGGAGGCCAGGGCCGAACCGGCCTTACCCTTTTCGATGACCACCGCCACGGCAATTTCCGGCTCGTCAAAGGGGGCGAAGCAGACAAAGACGCCGTTGGCGTTGGTATCGCCGGTCTGGGCGGAGCCGGTTTTCGCACCGGCGGAAACAACGCAGCTGGCAAACTGCCTGGAGACGCTGCCCTTGCTCACCAGGTCGCCCATGCCCTGCTTGACGGCGGCAATATTGGCGCCGTCAACCGCAATCTCTGAGAGGATTTCGGGCTGGTGGCTGTAGAGCACGCCGCTGCCGTCGTAGGCGTCCACCTCCTTGAGCAGGTGGGCGTCCAGGCGGACGCCGCCGCGCAGGAAGGTGGCGATATAGTTGGCCAGCTGGAGGGGGGTGAAGGTGTTGTCGGACTGGCCGATGGCCGCCTGGAGGGTGTTGCCGCCGTACCAGGTCTGGCCCTGGGACTGGGAGTAGGCGGGCCCGGCCAGGGTGCCGGTGCTCTCCCCCAGCTCGATGCCGGTGTGCTCCCCCAGGCCGAAGGCCGTGGCGTACTCGTCCAGCGTATCGATACCCGTCAGCCGCCCGATCTCATAGAAGAAGTAGTTGCAGGAGTGGTAAATGGCCTGGGTGACGTTGATCCGGCCATGGCGGCCGCCGCTCTGCCGGTAGAGCCAGCAGGAGGGGGTGTAGCTGCGGGCGGGGTTGGGGTCGTAGTAGTACATATACCGGCCCAGGGTGTTGATGATGGTGGAGGGCGTGATGACGCCGCTCTCCAGACCGGCAATGGCGGTGAGGGGCTTGAAGGTGGAGCCGGGGGCGTAGGCGCTGGAGATGGCGCGGTTGACAAAGGGATGGCGGGGGTCCTCGCTCAGCGCGGCATAATCCTCCACATAGGTGCGCTGGCTGTAGCTGGGGTAGGTGCCGAGGGCCAGGATTTCGCTGTCTGCCACACTGACCACTGCCGCTGCCGCGCCCCGGTCCTCAATGCCATCCTCTGCGGCCATGGCCTCCACGGACCGGGCCAAAGCCTCCTCCACTGCGGCCTGGAAGTCAATATCAATGGTCAGGGCCACCGCGCCGCCGGGCTCCGGCTCGATGGAGTAGAGCTCGCTGGTGATCTTGCCCTCCTGGTTGGTGGTAATCAGGCGTGTGCCGTCCTTGCCCCGCAGATAGGATTCAAAGGCGCGCTCCACGCCGCTGCGGCCCACCTGGTCATCCAGATGGTAGTAGTGGTAGGGGGACGTGTCCTCCCCCGCCTCCCGGGCGGCGTAGTAGGGCTCGTTGAGGGCGTCGCGCTCGTCCCGGGATTCAAATTTGCCAATCCGGCCCAGGATGTGGGCGGCGTAGTCGGTGTTGTATTGGCGCACCGCCCGGCTGCCGACCACAGCCCCGGCAAAATGGCCGTCGTTGAGGATGGAAATCAGCTCTACGGATACATCCTCCGTGAACACATAGGGCACCGTGGTAGCCCGCTGGCCGTCCAGGGAGCGCAGGGCCAGCTCATAGAGTACGCCCAGCACCAGACGGGCCTCCTGGCTGGTAAAATCCACAGGAATCCCGAAATTGGCCCGCATCAGCTCCATCAGGTGGGAGGCGGAGAGGGCGGCGGAGGTCTCAAGGCCCATCTCCTGAAGGAGCTTGCCGCTCATGAGCGGAAAGGCGGAGGCGGCCGTCAGCTCGCTGTTGGACCAGCCGCGGTCCGCCAGGAAGTTCTGGAGGCGGGCGCGCTGGGTACCGCTGGCGGTGGAGAAGGTGTAGGAGAAGGGGGCCTGGGCGGAGACGGGCAGGCCGTCGTCCCACTCCACGCCGCTCTCCTGGCACAGCCGGATCAGGCGCAGCACCGCCCGGGCCACGCTCTCCTGGCGGGGGACGCCCTCCTCGCTGGGGACCTGGTCCGGGTCAAAGGAGATGGTATAAATCTCCTGGTTGGAGACCAGGACCTTCCCGTTGCGGTCGGTGATGATCCCCCGGGAGCTCTTCACGGTCTGGGAGGTTGTCACCTGGGTGGTGGAGCGGGCCAGATACTCGCTGCCATTGACGATCTGCGCAGAGTAGAGGATGCCGACAAAGAAGATCAGGCACAGGGTAAAAATGAGCAGGAGGACATTTGCCCGCCTGTGGAAACGCTTTTCATCTGTCACGGGAGGACCTCCTTCCGATCCGGCAGGCAAGGGGAGCGATGGCGTTACCCCTTGCCTGCTTCTCATGTTTTTCCGGGCTCAGCCCGTCAGTAGTCCACTGCGCACCGGCGGTGGACCATCCGGTAGGCCGGCAGGACCACCAGCAGGGCCGGCAGGGTCAGCAGCGTCTCCCCCAGGGAGGTCTGCGCCATCAGGGCCAGATGCCCGCCGCCGGAGAGCAGCTGCGCCAGGATGCGGAACGCCCCCGACAGCAGCAGCCCGCCTGTGGACACAAAAATCCCGCACAGCACGCCGGGCGCGAAGAAATTTTCTGCCACCATGGCGGAAAACAGGGCGATTGTGGGAAACACCACTGTGTAGAACCCCTTGAAGGGAGCGGGCAGCAGCAGGTCGCATACCACCCCCAGCGCCAGGGCGAACACCGGCCCCCGCCGGGACCCCTCGTACATGGCCGCAACAGCCGGCAGCATGGGGTAGAGGAAGGGCGTCAGGTGGAGGACGCGGATGTGGTTGAGCGCCAGGGACTGCACGGCGAACAGCAGCAATGTCACCAGCCCGTAGACTGCCCACTTGAAGGCCAGATAGCTTTTCGGCAGCATAAAACGCCCCTTTCCTGTAACATCAGTCCACAACGTCAAAGCTGGTGACGATAAACACCTGGGTCAGGCTGTCCAGATCCGCCTCCGGCCGGATGACGGCGTACTGGGCCAAGCCGTTGTCGCTGGCGCGGACCTCCTCCACGTAGCCGATAACCAACTGGGAGGGGTAGTAGCCCCGCAGGCCGGAGGTGACGATCAGGTCGCCGCTGACCACGTCGGGCTCCGTGCCCAGGTAGGACAGCGACAGACGCCCCTCGCTCATCAGGGCGAAATCACCCTGGGCCACGGCGGTTGCGCCGCTGCGGAAGATGAGCGCGCCAATGGAGGTGTCGCTGTCCAGGATTGTGCGCACGGTGGACCAGTTCAGGCCGGCCTCCGTCACCACGCCCACCAGGTCGCCCTCCTCCGTCACCACACAGTCGCCTGTCTCCACGCCGTGGGAGGTGCCCTTGTTGACGGTCAGCATACTGGACCAGTTTGACACATCCTGCACCAGGATGCGGGCGGACTCGAAGTGCAGGTCGCGCCGCTGCTCCCGCAGCTGGGCCAGCTCCCGCAGGCGGGCGTTTTCCTCCCGGTCGGATTCCGCCTGCCGGACCGTCCCCTCCATCTCCGCGATCTGGAGCTTAAGCTGCTCGTTTTCCGCCTTCAGCTCGTCAAACTCGGTGAGGTAAGCGTTCCAGCTGCGCAGGTACCCGGTGATGGAGGCGGAGACCGCCCGGAAGGGGGAGGCTACTATCCCCGCCAGGTTGGGCAGGGCCGCGGAAGTGATGGAAAAGTAGCTCATCACGCTCAGCAGCGCCGCAGTAATGGCCGCGATGGCGAGCACGGTAATCCCAAATTTGTTGACCGGGCGCTTCACGTATCCGCCTCCTCAGAAAACAGGGACACGCCGAAGTCCGCCAGCATCTGCCCCAGCAGGTGCAGGGGGAGGCCCATGACGTTGAAGTAGTCCCCGCGTATGCCGGAGACAAAGAGCGCCGCCTTGCCCTGGACGCCGTAGGCCCCGGCCTTGTCCATGGGCTCGCCGGTGCGGATATAGTCCCACTTTTCCACGTCCGTCATGGGACGGAAACACACCTCCGTCGTCTCCGCCCGGGTCTCGCACTGCGCCCCGCGGCACACCGTCACGCCAGTACAGACAAGGTGGGTCCGCCCGGAGAGGGCGGAGAGCATGGCAAATGCGTCCTCCCGGCTGTGGGGCTTGCCCAGGCGCAGGCCGTCCAGGAAGACCATGGTGTCGGCGGCAATGATCACCGCGTCTCCATCGCAGGCCAGGGCGCGGGCGGCGTCCGCCTTTTTCCGGCAGATGGAGCAGACGATCTCCTCGGGAGGAAGCGCGGGGTCGTAGCTCTCGTCCGCCTCCGGTACCAGGATGTCAAAGTGTTCAATGCCAATCTGCCCCAGCAGCTGCCGCCGCCGGGGGGATTGTGAGGCCAGAATGATGCGCGGCATGACAGATTCCTCGATTCGTCGGATTCCTTTCGGTAAATCTCCTTTTTACAACAAAGAAAAAAGAGCAAAAAGAATTTTTTGCAAGGCGCCCGCCTTGCTGAGCCTATCAGGAGCAGCGCGGAGGCGCTGCGGAATAGCGCGTTTCTTTTGCAGGTTCGCAAAGAAACGGGGGAATAGCGCCGCAGTCCGTATCAGCGTCCCGTGGAGCCGAAGCCGCCCTCGCCGCGCGCTGTCTCCGGGAGGCTGGCGGTAAGCTCGACCTCCGGCCGGGCCACCGGGACCACCATAAGCTGGGCGATGCGGTCGCCGGGCTGGATGGTGTAGGCCGTACCCCGCATATTGTGCAGGGCCACCTGGAGCGGCCCCCGGTAGTCGCTGTCGATCACGCCGATGCCGTTGGAGAGGCACACGCCGTTGCGGACACCCATGCTGCTGCGTACAGCCATGATCCCCACATGGCCCGCCGGGATGGCGGCGGCCAGCCCCGTGGGGATGACCGCCTCTCCGCCCGCCGGGAGGGTCACTGCCTCGTCCAGGCAGGCGTGGAGATCCAACGCCGCCGCGCCCGCAGTGGCATAGTAGGGGAGGGGGATTTCCCTCCCGATCTTTTCAGATAAGGGTTTTATGAGAAGTTTCATCGGATTGGTCCTCTGCTGCTGGTAATTTAATAAAGAAGATATACAGATTGTTTTGGATTTATTCCACGCCGCGATAGAACAGCCCCCGGGTATACTGGGCCGGCATGTCCTCATTTTTCCCGAGATACCGCTCCATCACCCGCACACACTCCGCCGGACGCTCCGTGGTGAAGCGCAGCCGGGCATAGGCGAGGCCGCACCGGCGATAGTCCGCCTTGTCCGCCAGGAAGAGGGTTTTGCTGTTTTCAACCTCACTGCGGCATCCGAACAGGGACTGGACGGGGAAGACCTCCCCCTTCCTGTCGGTGAGGGTGTGGGCGGCGCGGCAGGGGCCCTGCAAATGGCCGGGCCGGCAGCCCGCGCTGTTGGCGATCAGGCAGTTTTCCGTCACCATCAGCGGCAGGCGGCCATAGACCACCGCCTCGCAGGGGATGGGCTTCACCAGGTCCCGCACCTGCTCAAAGCGCAGCTCAAAGGAGAGGGCCGCGCTCTCCAGGCCCCAGGCTTGCAGCTGGGCCAGGGAGCGGCTGTTGGTCACGTTCAGGCCGAAATCGCCCCGGACGGGCCGGCCCTTTGCCAGTGCCAGCTGGCCCAGGTTCTGTATGGATACAGCAGCGCAGCCCTTGGCGAGGGCGTCCTCCAACAGCCGCTCCAGCTCCGGCAGTTCACTGTCCTTGCAGATCCTGGGCAGAGCGGCGCAGAACACCGTACCCTGTCCCAGGTAGGGCTCCAAGTGGAAACCGGCCATGCGCTCCACCGGGAGATAGACCACGGCGGGGGCCAGCGCCATGAGCTCCTGGGTGAGCTGTTCGCCGCCGGAGAGGGAGAGGGTGAGCTGGGGCGGGGTGCAGGGCGACTCGCCTTCCGGCGGCGGCGGGGCAGGACGCTCCTGCCGCTCCGGCGGCGCAGTGCGCAGGACAGACAGGCTGTCCAGGGCTTCCCGCCGCAGGGCGTTGACCGCGCTGGCAGGAAGGGACAGGCCGCTGTCCAGGCGGATGTCAATGGATTCCGGGCGGAACACCGTGCCGCCGGTCTTCGCCAGCCGGAGGCGCAGATCATCCTCCGTGAGGGGGCGGGTGCGGGCCGGCTCAGGGACAGCCCCTTCTGCGGCGGCGGTGCGGCCCTCCGCGTCCCGGACGGCCAGCCGGGCGGGTTCCCCGGCGCGGATCTCCGCCGTGAAGGAGACGGGGACTGTGCGCAGGTCCTCCCGGTCATAGGCGGCCTTTGCCTCCCGGAACAGGGCGGCAGGGTCCCCGGCGTCCTCCCGCCGGATTCCGAACATGTCCGGCCCCGGCTCCCCCCGCCAGTAGCCGTCGGTGAAGCCGTCCCGGGAGAAGGCCAGCGCCAGCGTGCGCAGCTCATCTCTGGTGGGGCGGCGGTTTTCCTTGAGCAGGGCCGCATAGATGCGGGTGACGACAGCCACGTACTCCGGCCGCTTCATGCGGCCCTCCAGCTTCAGGATGGATACGCCCATCTCCCGCAGCTCCGGCAGATGGGAGGCCAGACAGGCGTCCTTGAGGCTGAGGGGATAGCCCGTCCTCCCGCCGTCCATCCGGTAGGGCAGGCGGCAGGGCTGGGCGCACAGGCCCCGGTTGCCGCTGCGGCCGCCGATGAGCGCGCTCATGGCGCACTGGCCGGACCAGCACATGCACAGCGCGCCGTGGGCAAAGACCTCGATGGCAATGGGGCTTTTCTGGCAGATGCGCCGGATGTCCTCCCCGGACAGCTCCCGGCCCAGCACCACGCAGCGCATCCCCAGCCGGGCGGCCTCCTCCACCCCGGCCAGGGAGTGGACGGTCATCTGGGTGCTGCCGTGGAGGGGCAGATCCGGGGTGACATGCCGGGCCAGGGCCGCCAGGCCCCAGTCCTGGACGATCACGCCGTCTACGCCGCACCGGCTGGCCAGGCGCAGCATCCCCTCCGCCTCCGGCAGCTCCCGGTCGGTGAGCAGCGTGTTGAGCGTCAGATAGAGCTTGACGCCCCGGAGGCGGCAGTATTGGACGGCGGCGGGCAGCTCGTCCTGGGTGAAATTCCTTGCGCCCCGCCGGGCGTTGAGGCCGCCGCAGCCCAGGTAGACCGCATCCGCTCCGTTTTGAACCGCCGCGGCCATGGCCTCCCAGTGGCCGGCGGGAGATAACAGCTCGATCATTTCTTCTGGTGCTGCTGCTGGAGCTTGAACAGCTCCCGCTTGCACTCGCTCAGCTCACTTTTCGCCTTGTTGGCGTCGTCCAGGTAGCCCTTGAGCTGCCTGCGGAGGTTCTCCGTGCTGGACTGCTGCTTGAGCATCTCGTCGGCCATGTTGGCGGCCGCCAGGACCGCGGCGTCCATCCGGCTGACCCGGCCGGAGGCCATCATCTCGCTCATCTTTGCGTCTACAAGGGCTGCGACCTTCTGCATATAGGAGGGGCTTTCCTCCGCCATCAGGGTGTAGTCCTCCCCACAGATGGTGACTGTAATCCGGTTCGCCATGTTGAAGACCTCCTCTGTCTAGTTTTTGGCAAATCAAACTGATTCATTTTAAAGTATAGCAGATTCTCCTGGAAAAGCAATCTCGAATCTATGAAAGATCGATGAATTCTCAGCAGGGGCCGGCGGGGCGGAAAAGTTGCCCTTTACGAAAAGGGTGTTTTCGTGTAGAATACCGTCAGAGAAAGGGGGGACGGGAGCCTTGAGTGGATATGTGCTGCACTTGCCGGAGGATGAGAGCGTGGTGCTCTCCGGCCCGGTGGCCCGGCGGCTGATCGAGACGGGCGACGGGGACGCCGCGCTGCTGTATATTGCCGTGCTGCGGAACCGCGGGAGCATTGATGACGAGCGGCTTCGCCTGCAATTGCGGTGGCCTGTGGAGCGGTTCCAGCGTGGGCTGGACGCGCTGGCGGGCCAGGGGCTCATTGCCCGGCCGGGGCGGAGCGCGGACCGCCCCGCCCCCCAGCAGCCGGCCCCGGCCCAGCCGGCGGCGGAGCAGGGGCCGGAGTACACCAGGGCCGACCTGGCCCGGGCCCTGGAGGGCGGGGAGTTCGCCTCCCTGGCAAACGCGGTGGAGGAGAAGCTGGGCAAGAAGCTGACCACCCGGGACCTGGCGGTCCTGCTGGGGCTGTACGACGAGCAGGGCCTGCCGGCGGACGTGATCTTCCTGCTGGTGGGCTTCTGCTCAGAGCGGACAGCCGCCCAGTTCGGGGAGGGCCGCCGCCCCACCCTGCGGCAGATTGAGAAGGAGGGCTTTGCCTGGGCCCGCCTGGGGCTGATGAACCAGGAGAGCGCCGCCGCCTATATTAAGAAGTGCCAGCGGCAGCGGGAGGCGCTGCCCAGGCTCATGCGACTGCTGCGGCTGGGGGAGCGCGCCCCGTCCCCGGGCGAGGAGAAGTACCTCACGGCCTGGGAGGGCATGGGCTTTGAGGATGAAGCCCTCCTGCGGGCCTATGACAAGACGGTGATGAAGTGCGGCGAGCTGCGCTGGCAGTATATGAACACGATCCTCTGCTCCTGGCATGGGAAGGGCCTGCACACCTTGGCGGAGGTGGAGGCGGGGGACCGTCCCGCCGGTTCCTCCAGGCCCCGGCGGCGGGCGGACGCCCCCAAGCCGGAGGGCCGCAGGGCGGCGGGGGAGGCCGTACAGGAGGATCTGGCCCGGCTGGAGAAGTTCCGCCAGCAGCTGCGCCGGGAGAAGGAGGATACATAAATGGCCCAGGACGCAAAGATTATGGCCGCAGCCTACCGCCGCTACCAGCTGGACCGGGAGGCCCGCAGGGCGGAGCAGGAGCGGCTTACCGCAGAGGTTTACCGCCGCCTGCCCCGGGTGGAGGTCATCGACCGGGAGCTGCGCACCACGGCGGCCAAGGTCCTGATTACCGCCTTTGAGGAGGACAGGGACCCTGGCCCGGCCCTGCGGGAGCTGGAGCGGGGCAACCTGAATCTCCAGCGGGAGCGGGCAGAGCTGCTGGTGGGGGCGGGGTACGCCTATGACTGCCTGGACGGCGCGCCGCAGTGCCCCATCTGCCAGGACAGCGGCTACCTGCCGGACGGCGTGGCCTGCCGGTGCCTGATGGCCTACTATGCCAAGGAGCAGAACCGGCGGCTGAGCAAGCTGCTGGATCTGGGGAACCAGTCCTTTGACACCTTTTCCTTTGACTGGTACAGCGACGAGCCCTGGCCCTCCTACGGCCGCAGCCCTCTGGAGAATATGGAGGTTGTCCGGGAGATCTGCGGCAACTACGCCCACACCTTCGGCCCCCGGAGCGGGAACATGCTCTTCACCGGAGCGCCGGGCCTGGGCAAGACGTTTTTGTCCGCCTGCATCGCCCGGGAGGTCAGCGACAACGGCTTTTCCGTGGTCTACGACACCGCCGCCCATGTGTTCTCCCAGTTTGAAAGCGGACGGTTCCGGCGGGAGAACCCCTTTGAGGACGACCCGGACCGGGAGATCAACCGGTATCTCAACTGCGACCTGCTGATTATGGACGACCTGGGATCGGAGTTCACCACCAGCTTTGAGCGGGCGGCGATCTACCGCATCATCAACGGGCGGCTGGTGGGCGGGAAAAAGACGGTGCTGTCCACCAACCTCTCCATGGATGAGCTCGGCAAGCGGTACGGGGAGGCCGTTCTCTCCCGCATCCAGGGGGAGTACCAGATCCTCCGCTTTTTTGGGGAGGATATCCGCCTGCTGAAGCGGGATCGATGAGAGGAATGGGGGGCTTTTTTTACTCCCTTTTACCTTTTGTGCGGCTGTTTTTGATATGGTTAATTTCACTAACTGGGAATTGAACCGCAGATTTCTATGATATAATGAATTATAAGATTGTGTCCATAGACGACATGGAAGCACTGGCAAGTGCAATGATGAAAGCATATTCAGAAGAACCTTGGAACGAGAGATGGGCAGCAGATAAAGCGAAACGGAGAATTAAGTCAATACTGAGTAATTTTGGGGCTTTTGGATTAGCTTCAATCCATGAAAACGAAATCATTGGTGGTGTGCTTGGCTTTATTGACCCGTATGCAGAGGAAGATTTTTTCTTTGTTTCGGAATTGTTTGTTGTTCCGGAATGGAAAAAGAAAGGCGTAGGCAAATCTTTGATTTCCAACTTAGAAAAACATTTGAAAGAAAAAGGAATATATACGTTACAGTTAATATCCATTGAAGATAACGAAATGTTTTATAATAAGGTGGGGCTGAAGAAAGATTGCGTCTCAGTAATGTTTAAGCGGATAGAAAAATAAAGTCCAGTTTATTGGGGCGTTATTGGGCTGGAAATCGCCAATTGCAACCGCTGGTTGTCAAAAATTTTACTCTTTTGGGTAGCATTGCTCTGCCGGACGTGATAATCTGGAGCTATCTCAAATCCGAGGAGGATGGCACGATGACATTTCAGGATCGTCTCCACCGGCTTCGCCGGGAGCGCGGGCTGAGTCAGGAGGGGCTGGCGGAAATAGTGGGTGTCACCCGCCAGGCGGTGCAGAAATGGGAGTCCGGCGCGTCCAGGCCGGACATGGACAACCTGACGGCCCTGGCCCGATATTTTGGCGTGAGCCTGGACTACCTCATTACCGGGACGGAATCCCCGTCCGGCCCGGCGGCGGCGCCCCAGGTCCAGACAGTGGTCAACAACTACTACCACCGCTGGGAGTATGAATATAAGAGCCAGCGGACGCTCTGGGGTCTGCCGCTGGTTCATATCCATCTTCAGGACAACGGCTTCGTCCGTGCCAAGGGTATCATCGCCATCGGCAACGTGGCCACGGGGCTGGTGTCCGCCGGTGTGATCAGCGTGGGACTGGTGAGCCTGGGAGTGATCTCCCTGGGGCTGCTGGTATCCATCGGATGCGTGGCGGCGGGACTGCTGGCTGCCGGTGGCTTGGCGGCGGGCGCTGTTGCCGCGGGCGGCTTCGCTTTCGGCTGGCTGGCGCTGGGCGGAATCTCTTTTGGAACCTACGCCGCCGGCGGAATCGCTTCGGCATCGGAAATCGCAGTGGGCGGTGTTGTCCAAGCGCCCCTGGCGGTGGGAGCGGCCACGGAGGGCGTCCGGACCATTACCCTTGTTCCGGGAGAGGCCGTCACGCCGGAGACGCGGGCCGTCATCCGGGCGGCAATCGCCGCCGCCCTGGACGGGCGTTACCCCTGGCTGGAGACATTTCTCAGCGGACTGCTATAAAAAAGGGGCTGCTTTTTTGCAGCCCCTTTTTTCACCTCCGGACCCTCCCCGTCATAGGATGGCTTACCATCATCTGAAAGGAGGACGCCAGAACGACAGTTCTGGCTTACCGTATATGGATCGGAATACCTTTAACCGGTACGCCCGCACCGCCCAGCAGTCAGAGGGGGCTGCCCGGATCACTGACCCCTCCCAGGTGCCTGTGATCCCCCTGCCCAATCCCGGCGAGGGCGGCCCTGTCTACCCCGGCAACGACTACGACCCGGGCCAGGAGCCCGTCATCCCCCTGCCCAACCCCGGCGAGGGCGGCCCCGTCTATCCCGGCAACGACTACGACCCGGGCCAGGAGCCCGTGATCCCCCTGCCCAACCCCGGTGAGGGCGGCCCTGTTTATCCCGGCCCCGGCAACGGCAGTACCACGGTGCCCGTCTACCCCAACTGGGGCTGTTCCACCGGCATCTGCGGTGTGATCGGTACGGTGTGGCCCAACGCCGCCAAGGTGCGTTTCCTCAACGCCGCCTACGGCTATTCGGCCTTCCGCGTATTCATCGGCAACAACCGCTTCATCAATGCGCTCAACTACGCCTCCGCCTCCAGCTATGGCCGGGTAAACGCGGGCTACCAGACCGTGACCATCACCGGCATGGACGGCTATGTTTACATCCAAAAGACCATCCCCTTCCAGTCGAACTCCCTGTCCACTGTCGCCATCATCAACACCGCCGGCGGCATGGACCTGATGCAGATTCCCGACACCTGCTGCCCGCCCACCAACGGCTACTCCAGCTTCCGTATCGGCAACCTGGCCTATAACAGCGGTCCGCTGGATGTCATCATGAGCGACGGCCGGGTGGTCTACGCCGACCTGCGCTTCAAGGAAATCGGTACATTCAAGCGTATTATGCCTGGTACCTACCAGTTCTTCTACGCGGATACCAATATGCTGCCGATGCCGGCGTCCATGGATATTGAGACCTTGGATTCCGCCTGGCTGGGCGTTTACCCGCCCCACGAGACCTTCGGTTCCCTCTATCTGAACGTGGTCAGCAACGCCATTTACTCCGTCTACCTCCTCCAGAGCGGGGCCAACCGCAACAATATCCAAAACTTGATCCTGATGGACCGCTGAGGGGCCCTGGCGCGGCCTCCTGCCGGGGATGCGGGAAAATGTGATAAAAAGTGAAATAGGAGGGCAATATTTACTTGCATTGCGGCTGGAAAAGTGATATGGTAAACGATGTAAAAAATGGCGGCTTTTCTGATGGCGTCCAGCGCGCCCAGCCGTTTATTGTAAATTGATGCAAGGAGAATACAGCCTCTATGGATATTCCGATTTTCAACCCCCGTGATGAGCGCGATAAGCGGCCCTACGGAGCGGTTCCCTGCGGAACCTCCATTTCTGTCACCCTGCGCCCCCCGGTCCAGGAGGGCTTTGCCGAATGTACACTGGTGCTCTGCTGCGAATTTGCCGGTACGCACCAGGAAATCCCCCTCCGCCCCGCTGGGACGGAGGGGGGGCGCAGCCTCTTTGCCGGTTCCTACGACGCCCCCGCCCAGCCGGAGCTGGCCTGGTACTGTTTCCGTTTCCGGCGCGGGGATGGCCAGACGGCCTGGCTGGGGCGGAACGGCCTGTGCGGCGAGGGGGAGGCGGTCTGCTGGCAGCAGACGGTGTATGACGACGCCCTGCCCACGCCGGATTGGTTCGGGCGGGGAGTGACCTACCAGATCTTCCCGGACCGGTTCCGCCGCACCTTTATCCCGGACCCTGCCGGGATGCTGGGCGACCGGGTGGTCCACCAGAATTGGGACGAGCTGATGGACTATCTCCCCGACTGCAACGGCGAGATCCGCAACCGGGACTTCTTCGGCGGCAGCCTGGCGGGGATTGAGGAGAAGCTGGACTATCTGCACGAGCTGGGGGTCTCCACCCTCTACCTCTGCCCAATCTTTGAATCCGACAGCAACCACCGCTATAATACCGGCGACTACGACCAGGTGGACCCCATGCTGGGCACGGAGGAGGATCTGCGCCGCCTGTGCGCCAGGGCCCGGGAGCGGGGCATCCATGTGATGCTGGACGGCGTGTTCAACCACACCGGGAACAACAGCCGCTATTTCAACGCCTGCGGCGCCTACCCCTCCCTGGGCGCGGCCCAGAGTACCGAGAGCCCCTATCTGGACTGGTACACCTTCCAGGAGTGGCCGGTCCGGTATGACAGCTGGTGGGGCATCCACACGCTGCCCGCCGTCAACGAGAGCCACCCGGACTATATCCGCTTTATCATCGAAGGGGAGGGCTCCGTCATCCGCCGCTGGCTCCGGGCCGGGGCCGACGCCTGGCGCCTGGACGTGGCCGACGAGCTGCCTGACGACTTTATCGCCCGCATCCGGCAGGTGATGATGGAGGAGAAGCCGGACAGTTTCCTGCTGGGGGAGGTCTGGGAGGACGGCAGCAACAAGATTGCCTACAGCCAGCGCAGGAAATACCTGCTGGGCCGGGAGACCCACGGGCTGATGAACTACCCCTTCCGGGTCAGCGCCCTGGACTATCTGCGGGGCGGCGACGCACAGGACTTCCGGGAGGCCATGGAGACCATCCGGGAGAACTACCCCCGCCCGGCTTTCTACAGCTGCATGAACATGCTGGGCACCCACGACAACCCCCGGGTGCTCACCATGCTGGGCACCTACCCCAAGGAGGCACCCGCCAGCCGCACCGAGCGGGCCCATTACCGCATGACGCCGGAGGAGTACTACCGGGGCAGCCGCCTGCTCCAGGCGGGCGCAATTCTGCTCTATGCCTTCCCCGGCTCCCCCACGGTGTATTATGGGGATGAGGCCGGTATGGAGGGCTATGAGGACCCCTTTAACCGGGGCACCTTCCCCTGGGGCCGGGAGGACCGGATGCTCCAGCGCCGCTTCGCCCTGCTGGGCCGGCTGCGCCGGGAGCGGGTTTCCCTGCAAATGGGGGAGCTGCGCTGGCTCCATGCCCAGGGCCATGTCCTGGCCTTTGCCCGGGACTGGGGGGATGAGACCACGGTGGCCGCGATCAACGTGGGCAAGGACGCCGCCAATGTAATCGTGCCCTGGACAGGCCAGCTGGCTACCGATACCATCACCGGCCAGCAGTTCCAGCCAGTGGGGGGGTACGTGATCCTCTGCCTGCCCCCGATGGACGGGATGCTGCTTGCCTGATTGCGGACAAGCGCTCCTTCCGGGCCCTTTTTGAAAGCCCAACGTGATCCCTGCCCCGGCACAGCCTGCGCAGCAGCCCTCATTTCGCCAGCCGGACGCCTGCTGTACCCGGCTGAGATCCCCTCTGCGGGCTATGATGGATGTATTTGAGGCGCAGACATTTTTCATATGCTGCGGCGGCGGGCTGGTCCCGCCGCCTTTTTTAGCGCGGTTATGCACGGTTTTACTTGACAGAAGGCAGGTAAAGCGAGTATTATTGTATAGGATTGTTGTCGGTGGGTAAGAAGGGGTATCCGCCGATTATTTCCGCGCCCGGCGTTACGTCGCCGCCGGAGCAGCACAAACCCCCATACCATAGAGGCAAGAAAAACGAATAGGAGGGAAAGCAACCCATGTATGGAGTCGTCCACCTTGTGACCGCGATTGTTATCTCGGTTGCAGTGGCTGCCGTTCTTTTCTTCCTTCTCGGGTACAGCTATCGGAAAAAAGTCTCGGAAAAGGAGATATCCAGCGCGGAGGAGGAAGCGCGCCGCATTATTAACGAAGCCATTAAGAGCTCCGAGGGTAAGAAGCGCGAGGCCTTGCTGGAGGCCAAGGAGGAGATCCTGCGCTCCCGCAGCGAGTATGAGAAGGAAGAGAAAAGCCGCCGGGCCGACCTGCAAAAGCAGGAACGCCGGTTACAGCAAAAGGAAGAGAACCTGGACCGCAAGACTGAGAACATCGAGCGGAAGGAGGAGGCCCTTGCCCAGAAGCACGCCGACGCTGACCGCGTCCGTGAGGAGATCGACCTGGTCAAGCGCAGCCAGACGGAGATGCTCGAGCGCATCTCTGGTTTTACCGTAGAGGAGGCCAAGAACTACCTCATCTCCCAGGTGGAGACAGAGGTCACGCATGAGGCCGCCATGAAGATCAAGGAGATCGAGGCCCGCGCCAAGGAGGAGGCCGACCAGCGCGCCAAGGAGGTGGTGGCGACCGCCATCCAGCGGTGCGCCGCCGACCACGCCTCTGAAATCACCGTCAGTGTGGTTCCCCTGCCCAATGACGAGATGAAGGGCCGCATTATCGGCCGGGAAGGCCGCAACATCCGCACCATTGAGACCCTGACGGGTGTGGATCTCATTATTGACGACACACCGGAGGCCATCACAGTCTCCTGCTTTGAGCCGGTGCGGCGGGAGATCGCCCGCGTAGCCCTGGAGAAGCTGATTGCTGACGGCCGCATCCACCCCACCCATATTGAGGAAATGGTGGAAAAGGCCCGCCGGGAGGTGGAGGCCGTCATTAAGAGCGAGGGCGAGCGCGCCGCCTTTGAGACCGGCGTGCGGGGGCTTCATCCGGAGGTCCAGAAGATGCTGGGCCGCCTCCACTACCGCACCAGCTACGGCCAGAACGTCCTCCAGCACTCCATCGAGGTCAGCCATATTGCGGGCCTCATGGCCTCAGAGCTGGGGCTGGATGTCCACGCCGCCAAGCGGGCGGGCCTGCTCCACGACATCGGCAAGGCCCTTGACCACGAATACGAGGGGACCCACGTCAATCTGGGCGTGGAGTTCTGCCGGAAGTATAAGGAAAAAGAGGACATCCTTAACGCCATCCAGGCCCACCACGGCGACGTGGAGTGCAAGACTCTCATGGCCTGCCTGGTCCAGGCGGCAGACGCCATCTCCGCAGCCCGCCCCGGCGCACGGCGCGAGAACCTGGAGAACTATATCAAGCGTCTGGAGAAGCTGGAGGAGATCACC
>JAAWKB010000024.1 GCA_022797115.1 Oscillospiraceae bacterium | reverse complement strand
CGGCGACCTGGGCGCTGTCCAGAACCGTCTGGAGCACACCCAGAAGAACCTGTCCGTCATGGCGGAGAACATCCAGGACGCTGAGTCCAACATCCGCGACACCGACGTGGCTGAGGAAATGATGTCCTACACCAAGAACAACATCTTGGTGCAGTCCGCCCAGGCCATGCTGGCCCAGGCCAACCAGGTGCCCCAGGGCGTCCTCCAGCTGCTGGGCTAATCCGCATAAAACTTGTAAATTTCCTGAATTCGCAGAAGGGGGCAGGCTTTACGGCCTGCCCCCTTGCTTCCATATACAGAGGCGCGGGAGATTTCCCGCGCCTCTCAGGCTGTTATTCCAATGGAATTTCCTGTTCACCCTGTTTAAAGTTCTTTTTGATCCTTTTTCTTTCAAGAAAAAGGATGGCCACCGCCCTCACTCCCGCAGCAAAGCCTGCCGCTCCCGCCAGTCCGGCAGCACCTGGGCGACGCAGTCATAAAAGGCCCGGCTGTGGTCCTTGTGGCGGATATGGGCCAGCTCGTGAACCACCACATAGTCGATGGCCGCCTCCGGGTACAGCATCAGCCGCCAGGAGAAGCAGATGCGGTTTTTGCCGCTGCAACTGCCAAAACGCTTTTTTGCGCCGGTAATGGTGATCCCCGTGGGGTGCAGTCCCATGATGTCCCCATAGTGGGCCACCTTGCCCGGCAGCTCCATCGTCGCCCGGCGGATACACGCCTCCCGCTCCGCGCCGGTGGGCTCGGGGTGGTTGGCCTGACGGCGGCGCTGGCGGGCCATGTGTTCCTCCAGCCAGCCTGTGTGGCTGGAGACAAATTCGTCAATCCGCTTCTGGGAAATCCGCATGGGGGCCCGGACCAGGACCCGGCAGTCCGCCGTGATCTCCAGGGCCAGGGTGCGGCGGTTGGAACGGATGAGCTCATAGGACGGGATGGGTGCGTTCACTGGATGGTCGCCTCCCTATTCCAGAATCACCGCTTCCCAGGGCTGGAGAATCCCCTCGAAGCGTTCCCGGCGGTAATTGGAGCGCAGGAGCTGTCCGTCCAGGGATACCTGGGCGGGGTCGTCGCTGAAATTCAGGGCCACAGTCAGCCGCTCCTCCCCCAGCTCCCGCCGGTAGGCAAAGACCTGGCGGCCCGCCTCCAAGGGCACGAATTCCCCCCGGCGCAGGACCTCCCGCTCCCGGCGCAGGGCGGACAGGTCCTTGTACCAGCTCCAGATGGAATCCCCGTCCCCCTCCTGGTCCGCCAGATTGATGGCCGCACAGTTGTGGTTAATCCCCAGCCAGGGGCGCGCGCTGGTGAACCCGGCCCCCTCGCCGCCCTCCCACTGGAAGGGGGTGCGGGCGTTGTCCCGGCTGGTTTTTGCAATGAGTTTCCAGCGCAGCTTCTGGGGGACATGGAAACGGCGGAGGACCTTGTCCACATTTTTGCTCTCCACATCGTTGAGCTGGCGCATCCGGGTGAAATCAAAGTTTGTCATGCCGATCTCCTGGCCCTGGTAGAGGAACGGGGTGCCCCGGAGGGTGAGGACCAGGGTGGCCAGGAGCTTGCCGCTCTCTTTCCAGAACTTTTCGCTGCCAAAGCGGGGGATGGAGCGGGGCTGGTCGTGGTTTTCCAGGTAGATGGCGTTCCAGTCCAGCTCCTTCTGCCACTTGACCAGGCAGTCAAAGAAGATCTTGGGCCGGAACTTCCGCTTGAACCACTTGAGGAAATACTGGTCGCACTCCATGTGCTCAAAGGAAAACACCAGATCCAGCTCCCTGCGGTCCTTCCCGCACAGGTCGCGGGCGCGCTGGGGGGTGACGAACACGCTCTCCCCAACGGTAAAAGCGCCGTACTCGTCCCAGATCTCCCGGAGCTGGCGGAGGATATCATGGGTGCCCTCCAGGGAGAGATAGTGTTCGCTGCCGGTGAGGGCCAGGCGTTTTTTGGAGCTCTCCAGGCTGTCCTTCCACAGGATGTTGATTACATCGCAGCGGAACCCGGCCACCCCCTTGTCCAGCCAGAAGCGGAGGATATCCTTTATTTCCTCCAGCACGGCGGGGTTGTGATAGTTGAGGTCCGCCTGGCTCCTGGCAAACAGGTGCAGGTAATATTCGCACCGCTGAGGGTCGAACTCCCAGCAGTCCTCTCCGAAAAAGCCGGTCCAGTTGTTGGGCAGGGCCCCGTCCGCCCCGCCTGGGGACCAGTAGTAGTAGTCCGCGTAGGGGCTGGTTTTGTCCCGGCTCTCCTTGAACCAGTAGTGCTCTGTGGAGGTGTGGTTGATGACGAGGTCCATGAGGATGCGGATGCCCCGCCTCCCGGCCTGGTCGATCAGCTCCTCCATGTCCTCCATGGTGCCGTACTCCGGGTTAATCTCCCGATAGTCGCTGATATCGTAGCCATTATCCGCGTTGGGGGAGCAGTACACGGGGCTCAGCCAGATGGCCCCCACCCCCAGCTCCTGGAGGTGGTCCAGGCGGCTGATGATGCCGGGGATGTCCCCGATGCCGTCGCCGTTGGAATCCTGGAAGCTGCGGGGGTAGATCTGGTAGATGAGCGCGTCCTTCCACCACTCCATCTCAGGCGCCCTCCCGGCCGGTGGGGTAGGGGACGTCGCAGAACCGGCTGTAAAGCTCGTCACTGACGCCGCCCTGGGCGATCACCTGGCGGTAGAATTCGCCGCTGCTCTTGACCGTGCGCGCCTGGGTCTCATAGTCCACATGGACCAGCCCGAAGCGGGCGGAATTGCCCTCCAGCCACTCCCAATTGTCGCAGAAGCACCAGTGGTAGTAGCGTTCAATGGGGAGCTCGCTCTCACAGATGGCCTGCAAATGCTCGGCAATGTACCGGGCGCGGAAACGGTCGGTGTTGTCGCATGTCCCGTTCTCTGTGATATAGATGGGGCGCGGCAGGAGGCTGTAGACCCTCTGCGCCGTCTCCACGATGCCCTGGGGGTAGATCTCCCACCCCAGGTCGTTAACCGGGCCGTCCGCCCTGCCGCCGGCCAGGGCGCTGACGGTGGAGCGGGCATAGTAGTTGATGGCGTGGAAGTCGCAGTACTGGCCGGGGACAATGGAGGGATGATGGCCGATGGGGAAAGCGGTCCGGCCGGTACACATGGCCCGGGTCAGGCTGTTCTGGAACAGCTGCTCGGCGCGGGAGGCCCAGAAGCGGTGGACCGGGTCCGCCGGGTTTTGGGGGGCGAACACCCGCAGATGGTTGGCAAAGCTGACCTTGGTGTCCGTAAAGCCCATTTGCAGCCGGGTTTTGCGGATGAGGCCGTAAGCCTCAATGTGGGCGGCGGTGAGGTTGGTCATAACCCGGGCCGTCTCCAGCAGGTTCCGCTTGCCCGGGGGCCAGGTCCCCTCGAAATAGCCGTTGCAGGCGTAGACATTGGGCTCGTTGATGGTGATATACTCGCTGACCAGGTCGCCCACGCCCTCCACCATCCTGCGGACGAAGCGGAGGAAATAGGTGATGTTATCGCGCTTGGCGAATGCGCCCTTCTCCTCCAGCCAGAGGGGGTTGCTGAAGTGGTGGAGGGTGAGCAGGGGACGGATGCCGCGCCCCACCAGGGCTTGCAGCTCCTCCCGGTAGTGGGCAATCACGGCATCGTCGAACACGCCGTCCTCCGGCTCCACCCGGCTCCACTCCACGCCCAACCGGCAGCATTGGATGCCCATACCGGCCATCAGCTCCAGGTCCTCCTGCCAGCGGACGTAGTGGTCAGTAGCTACGGAGGGGTCGCTGCCGTCCTTGATGCGGCCCTTGCGGTACCATGCGTGCCAGCTGTTGTTCTGACTGCCGCCCTCGATCTGGGTGGCGGCGGACGCCGCGCCCAGCAGCAGGCCCGGCTTGAGTTGAAAATTCATTGTGCCTCCTTTTTTCTCTTCTTTTCTTTCGTATGCAAAGAAAAGAAACAAAAGAAAAACTTCATCCTGGTTTCGTCCTGTTACATGCTCGTCAATCTGTCATAGTTGAAGTATGGATAGCCCTTTCAGGCGAAATGCCCGCTACTTTATTGTACGCCGGTACGCCTGATATTTCAACCATTTCTTTCTCAAGGGCTTGGGGCTTGTTTGATACCTGACAGAATGGAGATATTTTTTCGGACAAGGCGCACAATGCCCCCGCTGCGCAGGCAGCGGGGGCATTGCCGATTATTGCAGCACATCCCGGATATTATCCTGTATGCGCTGGTTCCACTGGCCGTACTGCTCCCGCTCCTCCGGGGAGAACCCGGCAAGCTGGGCGGCGGCAAAGTCCTGCCAGGCGTCCTCCAGCCCGGACAGGACCGGCCCGGCTGCTGCGGGGAACGAGATCTGCATCTGTTTCCCCTTCCCGCCGGGGACGCGGGACTCCTCTACAGCCAGCAGCCCCCTGCTCCCCAGGCGCTGGAGCAGCATGGACAGGGCCCCCCGGGCCAAGCCGGTGAACTCCGCCAGACCGCCCCTGCTCCCGCCCTCCCACTGGCGCAGGTAGAGCAGCAGGCGGGTTTCCTGGAGGGACAGGCTGTGTTTCAGAGCCACAGGCTCCAGATAGTAGTCCAGAAGCTTCCGCTCCCGGAGCAGGTCGTACAAGGGGCCCTGTCCCGACAAGGCGCCGTCCTGGATGCGGGTGCGCTCGCTGCCCAGACGGATGGAGCCGGGCAGGGGCAGGGCCGCGCCATCCTGGGCGGCGTCAAACAGGAACCGGTAGACCTTCAGCCGGCATTTCTCATACTCCGCCTCATCCAGGACGGACTTGTAAAACTGATTGTAGTACTCAAACACAGTCAGTTTCATCCGCACGGTCTTGGAAATACTCATCGCCTGGGAGACCAGGGAGCCCTTGGTCTTGACATAGTAGTAGACCGGCACCTGGAGGGCGAAAAAGGTCTCCGCATGGCGGATATACTCCAGGTTGAACATAAAATCCTCGCACCAGCTGATCTCCGGGTCCATGCGCAGGTGGTGGGCCTCGATCAGGTCCCGGCGGTAGAGCTTGTTCCACAGTACGCCGTAGTAGAAGTCCGCGGGGTTCTCCATCATGTGGGCGGCGTACTCGTCCCGGGTGAGCACGGTGTCCTCGTCAATGTCCCCCTTGCGGGAGACCCGCTCGCCCACCACACGGTAAAAGTCAGCAACCACCATGTCGCACTGATGCTCCTCGGCGGCCCGCACCAGCAGCTTGGTGGCGTCGCCGGTAATCCAGTCGTCACTGTCCAGGAATTGGATATACCGCCCCCGGGCCAGGCGAATCGCCTGGTTCCGGGTGTCGGAGACGCCGGTGTTCTCCTTGTGGAGGACCCGCACCCGGCTGTCCGCGTTGGCGAAGCCGTCGCAGATGCTGCCGGAGCTGTCCTGACTGCCGTCATCCGCCAAAATCAGCTCGAAGCCGGCGTACTCCTGGTTTAAAACGCTCTCCACGCAGCGCCGGATCGTGGCCTCCGCATTGTATACAGGGACAATAATACTCACACAGGGTTCCATAGGCACACTCCCAATCATGTTAAGCAAATTCCTCACCGCCGGGCAGGCTGTCCTGGTGGGGGAGGCTGTCCGGCGGCGGGTCCGCCAGCAGGATTTCCACTACCTCCGCCGTATCCTGATCCGGGTAGAAGCGTATGGTCCAGGGGCAGTCGGGCAGCGTCTCCTCCGGAGGCGGCGCTGCCAGCACGCCCATTGCCGGGTCCGCCTCCTCCGGCGGCAGCTCCGGCTGGACGTCCGTCCCCTCTGCGGGGGGCTCATCCTCCGGCGGCTCCGCCGTCTCCCCTGGGTCTGGGATATCCGCGGGATTCCCCGCCGGGTCCGCCTCTCCCAGGCAAAGCTCCAGCCACAATCCCTCTACTGCGTCCGTCACCTCTGTCCGGGGCGTGTCGTAGACAAAGCGGGCGGTCAGCTTCTCGTGTTCCTCCCGGACCGCCAGACGCAGCAGGTCCACCAGGGATTGGCTGTCGGAGATTTTCATAATGGACGCAAGCGACTCCGCGTCCTCCCGGTAGGTCATCTGGTAGGTCAGGGTGCTGTAGCTGGCGCTGTACTGATAGGTAAAGTCCAGCTTTTCCAGCAGATAGGAGCCCAGCATCGTCTCCCGCCGGACCTCGGCGCGGGCCCGCTGGGCCTGGATGTAGGAGTTGGCCTCCTCATAGCAGCGGATGGTCCCCTCATCCGCCTGCTGCTCCACCAGCATCAGCAGGGAGTTGACCAGATCCTGGTAGCTCTCCGCCCGCAGGGTGTCCTCGGCACTGGAATCCCAATAGCGGTTGGTGTAGGGCTCCACCGTGCTGTAGGAACGCTCCAGCAGGGAGGCGCAGCCGCACAGCAGCAGGCAGGCCGCCAGGGCAAGCGGCAGGAGCCCTCTCAATACCCCAGCTCCTGGTCGATCAGGATAACCTCCATGTCCATGCGGTTCATCTTCCGGTAGAGGACCGTCAGCCCCCGGCAGATGCGCTCGGGGCTGTCGCAGTCATAGCAGTGGTCCGCCTTGGCGGCGCAGGGAGTCTTCCGGCCCAGCCGCTGGGCGTTTTTCGGAGCCACCACGTTGCGGGCCCGGTGGAGGGCGCTGTGGAAGTCCGGGGAGACCTTGTTCTTCCCCGCCACGAGATAGACCTTCTGGTGGCCATAGAGGGAGGAGGAAACCCGGTTGCCGGTACCGTCGATGTTGATGATCTCGCCGGTGTCCCCGGCAATGCCGTTGGCGGAGAGCAGGTAGATCTCCGCCCCGGCGGCCTGCCGCATGACCTCCTGGGGGTCGCCGGGAGTGAAGCCGTGGCTGTAGAGGGTGTTGTGGGCGCTGAGGGACTCCTTGAGCCCCAGCTCCGTCAAGGTCACGGACCCGCCCATGCCCACGCTCCTGCCGTCGATTTCCCGGTTGAGGTAGGCGGCCGCCTCCTCGCCGGTGAAGAAGACAGAGACGGCAAAGCCGTTTTTCTCCAGTTTTTGCTTCAATTCCTCAAATGCCATCGTTTGTTCTTCCTTTCGTCCAGTATGTTTTGGGGTTCTATCAATGATCTAAATAAATGGTTTGGTCATCATAACATTCCATATGATCTGCCTTAAACCACGCACCCTCCCGGCAAATAGTCGCTCCGGTTGACGGCTAACTCGATGATGTTCCACATCTCCCCCAACACCTCGCATTCCCTCGGCCGCTCCGTCGGAACCGGACGGAACCCCAGGGATTGATAACAGGCATAAGCAGGCTTGTTATTCTCAAATACGCCCAGGGTCACTCGTTCGGCCCCCGCAATGCGGAAGGCGAATTCCAACGCAAGCCGGATCATTTCCCTGCCATAGCCGCGCCCCCGCTTCTGATCGTCCACAATCACAAAACTAATTCGCAGGATGCGATGGCTGCCGCCGACAGATTTCATGATGAAATGTCCCGCAATGCCGCTTTCATCACAGGCTGTCAGGGGACAAAAGGTATCCGTCTCCGCGCAATCGCCATTGCAATCAAAATATTTGTGATTCATGTCATCTGCCGTGATGGGGTAGGAGGGATATCTGTCCCCTGTCCATTTTCTAAAAAGGGCTTCATCCCCGCACCACGAAAGAATAACCTCCGCGTCCCCTTTTTTATATGGCCTTAGATATAACATTCCCGAAATCCCCTACTGCCGCAGCTCTACCACCGTCACGCCGTCCTCGCCCTCGCCGTAGCGGCCCAAACGGAACCCCTTTACCGACGGGTGGCGCTTGAGCTGCTGATGGACGGCCTTGCGCAGCGCGCCGGTGCCCTTGCCGTGGATGATGGTGACGACGTTCAGCTTGCCCATGACGGCGTTGTCCAAAAACTGGTCCACCGCCAAATCGGCCTCGTCGGTCATCAGCCCCCGGATATCCAGCTCGTTTACCGCTGCCCGGGCCCCGGCCAGGCGGATGCTGGTCTGCACCTGCCGTTTGGCCTCCTTCTTCTCCCGGACCTCGGCCTCCTCCACCAGCCGGACCTCCCCGGCCTTGACGGTAAGCTTCATGTTCCCGGCCAGCAGCTGGAGCTTTTCCCCGTTCACAGCAGTGACAACCGCCTGCTTCCGGGTGCCCCCCAGCTCCACCAGATCCCCCTCCCGGATGGGACGGCTGGGGGCGGGGATGGGCTCGCGCTCCTCCTGGAAAAGGAGCTGCTCCTCCGCCTGGTTGAGCTGGCTGCGGATGGCGGCCCGGGCGTCATTGACGTTCTGCCAGCCTGCCGCCTTCTCCTGCTGGCGGCGCAGCCGGTCCAGCTCCTCAAACACCGCGTCCGCCTGGGCGCGGGCCTCCCGGACAATCCGCCGGGCCTCGGCCTCACCCCTGGTGCGGGCATTCTCCTTGGCCCGCTCCATCTGCTCACGGAACTCCCTGGCCCGCTTGGCGTCCGCCTCACGCTGTACGCGCAGCCGCTCCGCCTCAAATTGGTCCTTCTCCAGCCGCTGCCGCTTCTCCTCCAGCTGGGTGAGCACATCCTCAAAGCGGATGGACTCGCTGTCCATCTGGGCCCGGGCGGTCTCGATCACCGCCGGGTCCAGCCCCAGCCGCTGGGAGATGGCAAAGGCGTTGGATTTGCCGGGGATGCCGGTGAGCAGCTTATAGGTGGGCCGCAGGGTCTCCACGTCAAACTCGCAGCTGGCGTTCTCCACCCCCGCCGTGGTCATGGCGAAGGTTTTCAGCTCCGCATAGTGGGTGGTAGCGGCCACCCGGGCCCCCTGGCCGCGTACATGCTGGATGATGGCAATGGCCAGGGCCGCGCCCTCGATGGGGTCGGTGCCGGCCCCCAGCTCGTCGAAGAGGATCAGGCTGTGGCCGTCCGCCTCCTCCAGGATCTGGACAATGTTGACCATATGGGCGGAGAAGGTGGACAGGCTCTGCTCAATGCTCTGCTCGTCACCGATGTCCGCCAGCACCCGGTCGAAGACGCTCACCACGCTGCCGCTGCCTGCGGGGATGTGGAGGCCGCACTGGGCCATCAGGGTCAGCAGGCCCAGGGTTTTCAGGCTGACCGTCTTACCGCCGGTGTTGGGGCCGGTAATGACCAGGGTGTCAAACCCCCGGCCCAGCTCCACGTCGATGGGCACAGCCTTGCCGCTGTCCAGCAGCGGGTGGCGGGCCCGGCGCAAATATACGCCCCCATCCCGGCGGATCTCGGGGCGGCTGGCATCCATGCGGTAGCTGAGCTGGCCCCGGGCAAAAATCAGGTCCAGCCGCACCAGGATGTCATAATCAGACAGGATATCGTTATGGCTGTCCGCCGCCATGGCGGACAGCTCCCGCAAAATCCGCTCAATCTCCTTTTTCTCCTTGGCCTCCAGCTCCTTGAGCTCATTGTTGGCCTGCACCACCCCCATGGGTTCCACAAAGAGGGTGGCCCCGCTGGAGGACACGTCGTGGACCAGCCCCGGCAGGCTCCCCCGGAACTCCGCCTTGACCGGCACCACGAACCGGCCGTCCCGCTGGGTGATGATGGCCTCCTGCAATACCTTGCTGTAGCTCTGGGATGAGATGATCTTCTGCAAAATCTGCCGGCCCTTGGAGGCCGCCGCCCGCTTGTGGCGGCGGATGTCCGCCAGCTCCGGGCTGGCGGTGTCGGCAATCACGTCCTCCTCCAGGATGGAACCGGTGATCCGCTCCTCCAGGAAACGGTTGCCCCGCAGGGCGCAGAAGAGGTAATCGAGAGGGCCCTTTTCGCCCTCATCGCTGAAGTAGTCCCGCACCCGCCGGGCGCAGCGCAGGACCAGCGCAATGTCCAGCAGCTCCCGGGTGTTCAGCGCGCCGCCGTGGTCGGCCCGGTAGAGGCTCTCCGCCACCGGCTTGATGCCGGAGAAGGCGGGGCTGCCCTTGGTGCCCAGCATGTCCCGGGCGGCGTCCGTCTCGTCCTGGAGGCGCGATACGTCCTCCCGGTCCGTCAGCGGCACAACAGCCAGGGCCCGTTCCCGGGCCTCCGCACTGTTGGTCTGGTCTGCCAGCATCCGCAAAACCGCCGGGAGCTCCAGGGTGCGGATGGATTTATCAAATAATTCGCTCATTGTTACGCTCCGTGTCAATTGTCGATCTTTTTGGAAAACAGCCTTCATGACAGCCCCTCGGGCAGCTTCTGGAGGCTCTTGTAAAAATCCAGCGTCTGGAACCCCCGCTCCAGCGTTGTATGGACGTAGGCCTCCGCCGCGTCCCCTAGCCGCTTGAGGTCCTCCGCCGCCAGGGTGAAGCTGTACAGCCGCCTGGCATCCCCGTAGATCACCCGCCGCAGGGCCGCCAGGGACCCGGCGGACAGGGGCAGCCCGCTCTCCCCATTCCCGCACCGCTTGCAGCGCAGTACGCCCTCCCGCACATCCAGCAGCGGGGCCTCCGGCTCCGCCGCGCCGCAGTAGGCGCAGGCGTCCGCCAGGGGCTCAAAGCCGGCCAGGCTCATGAGCTTCAGTTCAAACGCCGCCTTCACCAGCGCCGGGGGCTTTTTCAGCGTCCCCAGGGCGTACAGGGCGTTCAGCAGGAGGGACAGCAGCCCCCCGCTCTCCCCATTCTCCACAGCCGCCGCCTCTGTCAGCTCCGCGAAGTAGCTGGCGAGGCTCAGCAGCACGATGTCCTCCCGCACGCCTGTGAACAGCTCAATGGTGCTCCCCTCGTTGAGGTACTGCCATCCCCGGCTCTCGCTGAGGGTGAGCTCGGAGTAGGCCAGCAGCTGGGTGCAGGCGGTGACGCGGCTTTTCCGCCCCCGGGCCCCCTTGGCAATGACCGGCATCTTCCCCTGGGGGGTCAGGACAGTCAGGATCTTGTCGCTCTCCTTGGTATCCACACCCCGCAGGACGATCCCCTTTATCACCGTGCGTTCTCCCGCCATGTGCGCTCCTTCTTATGTAGGCGGCGGCCCTGCCGCCGCCGTCATTCGCCCGCCGGTGCGCCGTCCGCCTGCCGCCTGCGCAGCATATAGAACTCCGGCGCGCCGGTCTCCCAAAACAGCTCCCAATAGCCTTCGTCCATGCTCCCGTCCTCCTGCCCTTATGGTGGGCAGAAGGTGGCCGGATATGTGTGGCAAGTTGTGGGGGAATCTACAGATTTTTCAACATGAACAGCAGGTCCGCATAGCTCCCGTCCTGGTACTTGAGGGCCTGGGGCATCGTCCCCGTGGCCGCGAAGCCCAGCTTCCAGTACAGGCTGATGGCCGGGTTGTTGGTGGAGACGACCTCCAGCTCCGCCTGCTCGTACCCCGCGGCCTGGGCGGCGGCAAGGAGCTCCTCCATCATCACCGTGCCGATCCCCATGCCGCAGAAAGCCTGGTATAAGGCAATGGCCACAGCGCACCGGTGGTGCGTCCTGCTGTTGGAGGACACGGCGCTGACAGAGCAGTTGCCTGCGAGCTCCCCGTCCACAAAGGCCAGCAGCAGCAGCTCGCCGCCGGCCTCGCTCTTCTGCCGGATGAATTCCCGCTCCTTTTCCGGGGTGACTGTGATCTCCTCCGGCTCCCGCATCAAATAGGGCGTCTCCCCGGCAACTGTCTTCAAATAGGAAACCATCAGCTCCGCGTCCGCCTCCTCCGCCCGGCGGATCGTGCAGGCTTTCCCGTTCCCCAGCAGGATGGTCTTCTTCGTATAGTCCATTTTTTGCTCCTTTTACTGCTCGTCGTAGCCGAAGGAGCGGACATAGTTGAGATTGTCCCGCCAGTTCTCCTTCACCTTCACCCAGGTCTCCATGTAGACCTTTGCGCCCATGAACCGCTCGATATCCTCCCGGGCATGGGAGGCAATTTTTTTCAGCATGGCACCGCTCTTGCCGATGATAATGCCCTTGTGGCTGGCCTTCTCACAGTAGATGGTCACATCCAGGTCGATCACGCCGCTGTCCCGCTCGGAGAACTTAGTCACCTCGATGGCCGTGCCGTGGGGGACCTCCTTGTCCAGGTTGCGCAGCAGCTTCTCCCGCACGATTTCCGCCACGATCTGCCGCTCCGGCTGGTCGGTGGTCATGCCGTCCGGGAAGAGCTGTGGGCCGGGGGCGGCGTACTTGGCCAGCTGCTCCATGAGCACGTCCAGGCCGTCCTTCTCCTGGGCGGAGATGGGGATAATGGCGTCAAAGGCGTAGGCGGCGCTGTAGGCGGCCATCACCTCCAGCAGCTGGGGCTTCTCCACGGTGTCGATCTTATTGATGACCAGCACGGCGGGGAGCTGCTCCTCCCGGATGCGGTCAATGAGGGCCTGCTCCGGTGCGCCCACCTTGGCGATGGGCTCCACCAGCAGGCACACCCCGTCCACATCCGCCACGGATTCCCGCACGACCTTCACCATATAGTCCCCCAGCCGCGTCCTGGCCCGGTGGAAACCGGGGGTGTCCAACAGGACAAACTGGGTGTCCCCCCGGTTGACCACGCCGCAGATCCGGTTGCGGGTGGTCTGGGGCTTGGATGAGACAATAGCGATCTTTTCGCCCACCAGGGCGTTGGTCAGGGTGGATTTGCCCACATTGGGCCGTCCGACAATGGTGATCATAGCCGTCTGTTTGATGTCATTCATGGGAGGTAATCCTCAACTTTCTTATGATCCGGCATTGAGCGTGCCGGTTTATTTTATTCGCCCCTGCCGGGGCTGCTCTCCTTGGATGGGGCGCGGGGAAGCCCCAGCTCCGCCATGATCTCCTCCTCGCGCCCGCGCATCCGGGCCTTCTGGGGTCCCTCGTCCAGGTGGTCGTACCCCAGCAGGTGGAGGACGGAGTGAACCGTGAGATAGGCCAGCTCCCGGCGGTTGCTGTGGCCGTACTCCTTGGCCTGGGCCTGCACCCGCTCCATGGAGATCACCATGTCCCCCAGCGGCACCAGCCCTGTGCCGGGGTCGGCGTCCTCCACACCGGGCAGGACGCCCGGCGAAAGCTCGAACATCGGGAAACTGAGGACGTCCGTGGGCCTGTCCACCTCCCGCTGCTCCCGGTTGATATCGTGGATGGTCTTGTCATTTGTGATGCGCACGTTGACCTCGCAGGGGAATGCCACCCCCTCCGCCGCCAGGGCGGTGCGGATGACCTTGCGGAGAAAGGCCCGCAGGCCGTCGTTGATGCCCGGTACGTCCGCCGTAACCGGGATATAGTGGCGCTTTGCCATCATAGCCCCCCTCTGCAAAACAGAGTTTTGCGGGAAATTTTCTTCTGTTTCTCTCTTTCAAAAGAACGGCTGCCTTAGAGCCGGTTCAGCGTTTCTTTCCCTTGCCGTTGTAATTGTAATAGTCGTCATAAGCCTTGATGATGCGCTGCACCATCACATGGCGCACCACGTCCTGGTCTGTCAGCTCCCGGATGCCGATGCCCTCCACGTTCCGCAGCACACGCACCGCCTCCTTCAAACCGGAGGTCTTGTCCGCAGGCAGGTCGATCTGTGTGACGTCCCCCGTGATAACCACCTTGGAGCCGAAGCCCATCCGGGTGAGGAACATCTTCATCTGCTCCCGGCTGGTGTTCTGGGCCTCGTCCAGGATAATGAAGCTGTCATCCAGCGTCCGCCCCCGCATGTAGGCCAGGGGGGCTACCTCGATGTTCCCCCGCTCCACGTATTTATGGTAGGTCTCCGCCCCCAGCATGTCGAAGAGGGCGTCGTACAGGGGACGCAGATAGGGGTCCACCTTGCTTTGCAGGTCCCCGGGCAGGAACCCCAGCCGCTCCCCGGCCTCCACCGCGGGGCGGGTGAGGATGATCCGGTTGACCTGCTTGTCCCGGAAGGCCGCCACGGCGGCGGCCACCGCCAGATAGGTCTTGCCCGTCCCGGCGGGGCCCACGCCGATGGTCACGGTGTTTTTCAGCACCGACTCCACATACTGCCGCTGGCCCAGGGTCTTGGCCTTCACCGGGCGGCCCTTGGCGGTGATGCAGATCACGTCCGCCGTCAGCTCGCTGACCTTCTCCTCCTGGCCGCTGCGGGCCAGGCCGATGACATAGCGGACGGTCTGCTCCCCGATGCTCTCCCCCCGGCTGGAGAGGGTCAGCAGGGCGTGGATGGCCTTTGCAGCCAGCATGGCCGCCTCCGGCTCGCCATTGATGCGCAGCTCCCCGTCCCGGTTGGTCACAACCACTTGGAACTCCGCCTCAATCAGCCGTATGTTTTCGTCGAAGGAGCCGAAGATATTCACCGCCTGCTCCAGCCTGTCAATTTCTATCCTTTGTTCCATTGCTCTTTCATCTACTCCTTTGGGATCTCAACGAGCCTGCCCACCTGCTCAGAGCACTCCGCCGAAAGCGTGACCAGCAGCGTATCCCCCACGACCCGGGCCGTCAGCTCCCGCCGGAGGACCTCCCCATCGTCCAGGCAGTCCTCCAGACGCGCCGTCAGCGCCTCGTCCGCCAGGCGCAGGGCCTCATCCTCGGTCCGCCTGCGCTCCGTCAGGGTATAGGGCCGCAGCTCCTCCGTCACCACCGTGACCGGCAGCGCCACGTCCCCTGGCAGCCTCCATTTCTTCCAGGTTATTATTTTATCACAAGTATCCCCGGAAATGCTACTGTTAAAATACAAATTTATCCGGTTTTTTCCCAGCAGGAGGGCCCGCTGGACGCGGACGTCCCCTGTGGGGGCCTTCTGCTGGGCGGTCAGGGGCACCTTGCACTGGAGGGAGTACCAGGTGCGCCCGTACACCCGCCCCATGCCCCGCAGGTAGCGCACGCCGCCGAAGTCGTTTTGTACCACGCCGGAGATGAGCAGCTGCCCCTCCTTCACCATCGTGCCCGGCAGGACCTGCTTCTCTCCATCCCAGGGCTCAATGGCGGTGATCAGCGCGTCCTTGGCGGCCACCGTGTTGCCGGGCGCCCGGCGGCTGACGAGCTCCGGCGCGGGGGTGCGCTCACGGACCTGGACATAGGCCCGGCAGCCGTTGACATTGACGGCAATATAGCTCAGCTCCGGGATCTCCAGGAGGATATAGTTGCGCAGCTCGAAGGAGTCCACGCTCATGCCGTAGGTCCCGAAGCCTACGCCGTACTTCTCCAGCGCCCGCAGGATCTCCTGCTGGGAGACGGTCTCGTTGCCCTCGATCTCAAAGTCCCAGATGAAAAAGGAGCCGTAAAACAGCGCCGCCAGGCAGGCCGCCAGCGTGACCCACAGGGCGTACCGCCGCCGCATCCTGCCGGCGAAGAAGGGCGCGCCCCGCCAGCTGACCGCCGTCATGTCGCAGTCGATGCGCTTGGACAGCTTCCGCAGCCGTTTCCAGTCCTGCCGGGCCAGGGTGAAGGTGAAGGCCACCGGCGACTCCCAGCGCAGATCCCAGAATACGATCCCGTATTCCGCGCACAGGTTCAGCACCCGCTCCGGGAAGCCGCTCTCCACCCGGCCCGTCACCTCCCCCTTGAGCAGGTTTACCATGTGCTTCATCATCTCAGCTCACCCACTCCACCCGGGCGATGGTCCCCTGGATGCGCAGCGCGTCGCCGGTCATGCTCACCAGCTCCAGCCCCTTGCCGTAGACGCGGACAATCATCCCCTCGCCGTTGATATCGATCTCCTCCCCGCTGTAGGAGAGGATGCCCCGGTGCCGCTCCATGTAGAAATAGCTGCTGCCCATGACCTCCACATGGGGCAGCCCCGCCACCAGGTCCGCCGGCAGGTCGAACAGCTCCGCCGCCTCCGACAGCACACGCTTTTCCCGCTTCATCTTTTCCATAAGTCCCTCCTGGATGCATCCCCTCCCCGGGCGGAAAGGGGATCAAAAAAGAGCGTTTTCAGGGTCTTTCCCCCGATACCGGGGAAAGTCGGGGATGGAGCGCCCGTCCCCGCATATCCATATCTATGCGCCTGGGAAATCTTTTAGAAAAACCTCTTGACAAATCGGCCAAGATGTATTATTGTATTAATCATCTAATACAGCAATACAGCCGGTCTGAAAGGAGGAGCCATGGATTGGACATTTACAGATGACCGCCCCATCTGGCAGCAGATCACGGAGCAGCTGACGCTGCGCATCCTGAAGGGCGAATACCCACCCGGCGGACGCCTGCCGGCGGTACGGGAGCTGGCGACCCAGGCAGGGGTCAACCCCAACACCATGCAGCGGGCCCTGGCCCAGCTGGAAACGGAGGGCCTGGCGGTGGGGAGCCGCACGGCCGGACGCACGGTCACGGAGGACACCGCCGTCATTGAGGCGGCGGCACGGGAGCGGGCAAGGGCGGCGGTGGCCGCGTGCCTGCGCATCCTGGCGGAGCTGGGCTACAGCCCGGAAAACGCCCTTGTGTTTGTAAAGGAGGAATTGAGCAATGAATGAACAGCTTGTCACCTGCGCCGCGCTGACCAAGCGCTACGGCGGGAAACGGGCCCTGGCCGGGGTGGACCTGGAGCTGGGCCGGGGCCGGATTGTGGGCCTGCTGGGCCCCAACGGCAGCGGCAAGACAACGATGATTAAGATCCTCTGCGGGCTGCTCCAGCCCACAGAGGGGGCCGTCCTGGTGGACGGCCAGCCGGTAGGCCCCTACACCAAGTCCATCATCAGCTACCTGCCCGACCGGATGTACTTTGCCGACTGGATGAAGGCAACGGACCTGTTCGACCTGTTCGCGGACTTTTATAAGGATTTCGACCGGACAAAGGCCATGTCCATGTGCGCCAGCCTGGGCGTCACCCCCAGCGACCGGCTCAAGAGCATGTCCAAGGGCACCAAGGAGAAGGTCCAGCTGGTGCTGGTGATGGCCCGCAAGGCCCAGCTCTACCTGCTTGACGAGCCCATTGCCGGCGTGGACCCGGCGGCCCGGGACTTCATTTTGAGCACCATCCTCACCAACTACAACGAGGAAGGCACGGTACTCATCTCCACCCACCTCATCAGCGACATCGAAAAGGTGCTGGACGAGGCGGTGTTCCTCAAGGAGGGCCAGATCACCCTCCACGACACGGTGGACAACATCCGCGAGCGGGAGGGCAAGAGCGTGGACGCGCTGTTCCGCGAGGTCTTCCGGGCTGCCAACTATGAAGGAGGTGCGTTCTGATGTTTGGAAAGCTTTTAAAGTATGATTTCCGGTCCATGCTCAAGCAGTTCGCTTTCATCTGGCCGACGGCCCTGGTGCTGGCCATCGTGAACCGCTTCACCCTCGACGGTTTGGACAGCACCAGCAGCGTGGGGGAGACCACCGCAGGCATCGCTATGCTGGTCTATGTCGCCATCCTGATCTCCATGTTCATCGTTGCCGTCATTTTTGTCATCCAGCGGTTCTACAGGGGCCTGCTGGGGGACGAGGGCTATCTGATGCACACCCTGCCCGTGAAGCCCTGGCAGCTCATCGGCTCCAAGCTGGCCTGTGCCCTGGTGGTAACGGTGGTCAACATCCTGGTAGCCATCCTGTCGATCCTGCTGATCGTCCCCTGGGCCGCGTCGGATCTGAAGGAGCTGTTCGAGGGGTTCCAGTACCTGTTTGCCCACTGGAACATCCAGGCGACCCAGATTATGATTGCCATGCTGGAGTTCGTCCTCTTCTCCCTGGCCTCCTTCGCTGTCGGCTATCTCCATCTGTATCTGTCCATGGCGATTGGCCATCTGTTCAACAAGAACCGGGTCGCTATGAGCGTCATCGCCTTCATCGCCATCCAGGTACTCCTGAGCATCCTGGGCACCATCCTCGCACGTCCCTTCTCCGATCTTATCTATCCCGCATTCAGCAGCCTGGACGGGATGCCGGCGTACCACATATCGATGTGGGTTCTCATTGCCGGGGAAATGATTCTCGCCGCCGTATATTTCGTGGGCACAGAATACATCCTGCGCAAGCGGCTGAACCTGGAGTAAGGAAGAAGGCGCATGAACATGAAGAAGTATTTCGCTCTCCCGATTGCCGCCCTGCTGTGCCTCCTGTCCCTGGCAGGCTGTAAGGCCGGCATCAGCAGCAAGTTCGACGCAGATGAATTCCCCAAGGCCCAGCGGATCGCTGCCATCGACGCCTCCGGCGCGGAGCGGGCCGTGCTGGAGACGGAGGCGGACATTGACGCCTTTGTGGAGGCCGTCAACCTGGAGGACTGGCACATGGAGGAGCTCCCGGAGGGTCTGCAAAAGGGCGGGGCCTTTATCCTCTACCAGACGGAGACCATTACCGCCTTTATGGGGGACAGGGAGGCGGAGATCCAGGAAATCTGTACCTTCCAATGCTATCAGGACGCGCCCTATCTCACCGTCGATGTGGGCATTGTGGATCTCTCCATCCACTTCTCGATCCCCCAGGAGACAGTGGACTATCTCCAGGGGATTCTGGAGGGATGAGCGGAGAAGCGGTCAATGGACAAGAGGGGCCTGCGGGGGATACTCCGGCAGGCCCCCTTTTATGTGTCAAAAAACCGGGCCAATTTTTGGCGGTTTTTTCCATGGGAAATTGATTCTCTCCCCTTGCATTCTGCGGGCATGGGTCTATAATAACCCATAGCAAAGACTTTCTGCCGGCGATGGAGAGGGGCTGGCAGGAGGCTGCACATGAAAGGGAGGAATTTGAATGATTAGCTTTCTTATCTGCCTGGCAATCCTGATCGGCGGCTACTTTACCTATGGCAAGGTTGTCGACAGCACTTTCGGGCCGGACGACCGGGAAACCCCTGCTGTCCGCATCAACGACGGGATTGACTATGTCGTGATGCCCCAGTGGAAGCTGTTCCTGGTACAGCTTTTGAACATCGCGGGCCTTGGCCCCATCTTCGGTGCGCTGAGCGGCGCGCTGTGGGGGCCGGTAGTGTTTTTGTGGATCACCTTCGGCACCATCTTCGCCGGGAGCGTCCACGACTATTTCTCCGGGATGCTGTCCGAGCGCAATGAGGGTGCGTCCATCTCCGAGATCACCGGTATCTACCTGGGCAACGGCATGAAGAATGTCATGCGCGTGTTCAGCGTCGTGCTGCTGGTCATGGTGGGCACCGTGTTTGCCGTGGGCCCCGCCGGCTTATTGCAGCTGCTCTTTACCAACGCGGGGATGACCAACATCCTGACCAACAAGATGTTCTGGCTGATCATCATCCTGATCTACTACTTCATCGCCACCTTTATCTCGGTAGACAAGGTGATCGGCAAGGTCTATCCCGTCTTCGGCATCTGCCTGATCATCATGGCAGTGGGCGTTGCCGTCGGCGTCTTTACCAATTCTGACTATGTTATCCCGGAGATCTGGTCCCACTTCACCAATATGCACCCCTCTCAGACCCCCATTTGGAGCTTTATGTTCATCACCGTGGCCTGCGGCGCCATCTCCGGTTTCCACGCCACCCAGTCCCCGCTGATGGCCCGCTGCATGAAATCTGAGCGTCAGGGCCATATGGTCTTCTACGGCGCTATGGTCAGCGAAGGCATCATCGCCCTGATCTGGGCCGCTGCCGGCTGCGCCATCTACGAGGGGGCCGAGCTGCTGGCCATGGGCGCCGGCGGCCCCACCGCTGTCTACGACATCTGCTCCAAGACCATGGGCTCCATCGGGCTGGTGCTGGCCATGCTGGGCGTCATCGCCTGCCCCATCACCTCCGGCGACACCGCGTTCCGTTCCGCCCGCCTGACGCTGGCCGACTGGCTGAAGGTGGAGCAGAAGTCCTATATGGGCCGCCTGAAGCTCTGCATCCCCGTACTGGGTGTAGGCGCGTTCCTGGGCATCGGCAACGCCCTTGGCAAGATCGACTACAACGTGATCTGGCGCTATTTCAGCTGGAGCAACCAGACCCTGGCTATGATCGTGCTCTGGGCCGCCAGTATGTACCTGTTCCAGCAGAAGAAGAATTACTGGATTACCGCTGTACCCGCCACCTTTATGAGCGCCGTGTCCAGCACCTATTTCCTCCTGGGCGAGGAGTGCCTGGGCCAGTTCCTCAACAAGCATGAGCTGGTCGACGGCGTGAGAAAGCTGGTGGGCTATAACACCGTGATCGCCTACCCCGTTGGCATTATCTTTGCCGCGGCCATGCTGTTCCTCTTCATCCGCGCCACCAAGAAGCAGCCTGCGAGGATCTGAACATAACCGGCTGCCTTTGCCCGAACAATGGACTGCCAGCCGCTGCCCAAGGACAGCGGCTGGCTGCTTTTTCAAGGAGATTTGCTATGATATTCAAACCAGCACAGCTTGGCCGGGAGGGCCTGGCCCCGGAGGCGCTGGCCGCAGACATCAAGACCTGTAAACGCTTCGGCCCCTGCGGCGCAGGGCGGGAGGCGCTGTATCTCAGCAGCTTCTGTCTGGACCGCCGGTATTACCTGCCCTACGGCTGTATCACGCGGGTGTTCAAGCGGGTTGCCATGAGCAAGGGCGGCTTCTCCCATAAGGGGGTCTTCGCCTCCATCCCTTATCTGGTGGTGGAGTACGACGGCGGGAAACAGCGGCAATGTCAGTTCAAGGATGAGGAGCAGGTGGACCAGCTCCTGGCCCGCCTGGCACAGGAGCGGCCGGAGATCAAGCGGGTCAGCGCCGCAGCGGAGGAACGGCTGGCAAAGCGGGAACGGGAGCGCGCCGCCCGCATCCTGCCGGAGCTCTCCAGCCAGGCGCAGGAAAGCCTTCAGCTGCTCCAACGGGCGGAGGCGTATCTGGAGGAACGGCCTGCGCTGTCCCTGGAGCTGAGCCATGCCGCCCAGCGGAAACGGGCCTATCTCCGCAGCAAGCCCAGCTACCGCTGGGTAGCCCTGGCGGTGACAGGGATGGGGCTGGTCTCACTCCTGTACGGCATATACGCTTTCACCCGGCAGACAGACACAGCGTTGTACTTCACCCTCTTTGGGCTGGCTGCCCTATTCCTGTTCTCCGGCGCCAATGTCCTGCCCACATCCCGGAACAACAGGAAAGCCGTCATGGGCCGGGTGGAGGACGCCCAGGAGGCCATGGCGCGCTATCTCAGTGGTTTTCCCGGGTTCCCCCTGCCGCCCCGCTATGCCCATCCGGTGGTCCTCAGGCGGATGCGCCGGGCGGTCGAGGCTGGGCGGGCAGAGCAGCCCGCCCAGGCGTTGGAGGTGGTTAAGCAGGACCTGAAGGCGCTCAACTCCAGCGTAGAGGTGGATCAGGAGGAATATGACGAGGTGGTAGCCGTCAAAGCCATGTTTCTGAATGAGGACTACCAGTGAGCGGCCCCGCCGCATGGAGGGCTGATTCTGGCATTTTTCCTTTGACATCTCCCATCTTTCGGGGTACAATAGGAGAAATCTTCCACAACAGGAGGGATTTCTACGCCCTATTTTACCTACGAAACAGACATCACCTATTCCGACGTAGGGCCGGATCAGGCCCTCGATCACCGGGGATTGCTGCGCATCCTCCAGGAGGCCGCCGCCATCGCTTCGGACGACTGCGGCTACGGCATGAAGGACGTCCCCCGCACCGGCGTATGCTGGCTCCTGTCCAGCTGGCGGGTGGAGCTTCTGGCGCGGCCCGCCTGGCGGTCCCACCTCACGGTGCGCACCTGGCCCCGGTCCCTGGACGGTTTCCTCTCCGACCGGGATTTCCTGGTGTACCACGGCGAGGCGCTGGCAGCAAAGGCCACCTCCCGCTGGCTCCTGATGAACGCCGCCACAGGCCGGATTGCACGGATCACAGAAAAAATCCGGGGGGCCTACGCCCTGGACAGCCGTGCGCTGTACGACACGCCTGTCCCCAGCAACGGCAGGACCCCGGCCGACACACCGGCCGCCTTCTCTACCGTGGCCGGGCGGCGGGATATCGATACCAACCACCATGTCAACAATATCCACTATCTGGACTATGCCCTGGAGGCCCTGCCGGAGGAGGTGCTGGCGCACCTGCCCTCCACGCTGGAGGTCTCCTACCGCCGCCAGATCCTCCTGGGCACCCCTATCCGCTGCCTCTACTCCCTGACAGGCGATGGCCGCCATCAGGTGGAGATCCAGAGCGGGGAGGGGGACAAGCTTGTCCGTCACGCCTTTATCTGGCTATATGACGCCAATCAGGAGGATACGCTATGAAGCTGGCCGTCTTAGGGACTGGGATGATCGTTCAGGATGCGCTGCCCGTTCTGGCGGCGCTGGGCATCCAGCCCCACGCAATTTTGGGCACAGAGCGCAGCAGGGAGCGGGCACAGGCCCTGGCCGGGCGTTTCGGTATCCCGCACTGCTGTTTCCAGTATAACGACGTGTTGGAGAGCGGCGCGGACACCGCCTATGTGGCTTTGCCAAACGCCCTCCACTATGATTATGCCCGGGAGGCCCTCCTGCATGGGCTGCATGTCATTGTGGAGAAACCGGCCACCAGCTCCCTGGCCCAGCTGCGGGAGCTGCGCCGTCTGGCACAGGAGAGGGGACTGGTCCTGGTAGAAGCTGTGACACTCCACCACCTGCCGGCCTTCCACGCCCTCCGGCAGGAGCTGGGGAGCCTGGGGAAGCTGCGGCTGGCCTGTTTCCAATTCAACCAGTATTCCTCCCGCTACGACGCTTTCCTGCGGGGTGAGATTGCCCCGGTCTTCGACCCCGCCCAGGCCGGCGGGGCATTGATGGATTTGAACGTCTACAATATCCACTGTGCCGCCGCCCTGTTTGGACGGCCGGAGGCTGTCCATTACCACGCCGCCATCCAGCGGGGCGTGGATACCAGCGGCGTACTGGTCCTGGACTATGGGGAGCTGCAAGTAACCTGCATCGCCGCCAAGGACTGCCAGGGGGCCAATGTCTCCACCATCCTGGGGGAGGCGGGCCGGATCGCCTGCTGGCCCTCCGTCAGCCAGCTGGACGGCTATGAACGCATCCTCCGCTCCGGCGGGCAGGAGAGGCGGGAGGGCCTGCTGGCGGAACACCGCATGTCCTATGAATTTGCGGCCTTTCAACGGATGATTGACGGCGTGTGCCTAGATGAGGCCAGCCAGCTGTTGGATCTCAGCGAGATTGCCGCGGAAATCCTGGAAACAGCCCATGGGCAGATATCATAAAAACAGGAGGGCGGCACGCCCTCCTGTTTTTATTTGCCCTGGACCCGCCGGATAATCTGGAAAATCGACGTGGGGAACAGCATCCCCACCGCAATAGCCACCGCCAGCAGCACTGTATTCAGCGCCTGGTGGGAGAACTCCATCAGCTCGCTCTCCATGAAAAACTCCATGGTGTGGTACAGCGACCCGCCGGGGATGAGGGGCACGGCGGCTGTCACCAAAAACAGCGTAGCCGGGCATTTCACCACCCGGGCCATGATCTCGGCATAGACCGTCAGCACCACGGAGGCCACAAAATAGCGCACCACGTCCTGGTCGGAGAAAACGCCCATCAGCAGATAGACCGTCCAGGCCAGCAGGCCGCCCAGGCTCGCCAAAAGCAGCTTCTCCCGACGCACATGGAACAGCATGGCAAACCCCAGGGAACCGGCAAAGGCGGTGGCAAGCTGCATAAAATACTCCATTCCTGTTTTCTCCTTTCTCACAGCAGCCCCGCCACAAGGGCAAAGCCGCAGGCAATGACCAGGGCCAACAGGATGGCCTCGATAAAGCGCATCATGCCGGAGATGGTGTTTCCGCTGAACATATCCCGCAGGGAGTTCGTCAGGGCGATGCCGGGAATCAGGAGCATGATGTTGCCGATGCTAATCATGTCCACGTTATCCCCCAGGCCCGTCCGCACCGCCAGGGCCGCCAGCAGGCCGCCCAGGCAGGAGCAGAGCAGGGCGGAGAGGAAGGCGTTGGCCTGGGTGCGCCGGATCAGCATATCCAGGCACTTCAGCACGATGCCGACGATGCCGGATGCCACCGCATCCCGTGCGCTGCCCCCGAAGAAGAGGGAGAAGGATGATGAGATCAGCGCGTAGGTGAACAGCTGCACGCCAAAGCTGTACTGGGGTTCGCTCTGGATTGCGTCCAGGGCCCGTTCTGTGCCCTCCAGGGACAGATGCTCGGCGCAGATGCGGCGGCAGAGCAGGTTCAGCAGCTCCAGCCTATGGAGGTCGTACTGCTGGCCGCCCACCCGCCGGGTCTGGGTCAGCGCGCCAAAGCTGTTGGAATAAATAGTGACTGTAATGTTGGAGGTGATCGCGAACACATCCGCCCGCTCCGCGCCGAAGGACACGCACAGGCGGCGGATGCTGTCCTCCACCCGGCTGACCTCCGCGCCGCTTTGCAGCATGGTCTGGCCGATATCCAGCACCCGGTAGAGGTATTCGTTGGCCCGTTCCGCCTCGGCCAGCCGTTCCAGGTGCCTGGCGTCCTCGGGTGAAATCCATTGATTTATTGTTTCCATGGTAAGCTCTCCTAGATTGTCTTCCTGCCGGGCCACCCGGCAGGGTATGAAATGCCCCGCGCTGTTATACCACAGCGCGGGGCAGAATGCAAGAAGATTTTAGGGATTTTTTCACAGCATCCATTTCTGGAAAAACCGCCAGGCGTTGCCGAAGAGGATTCCCTCCGCCGTCTCAGGCGGGATGCCGTGGCTGGTGAGGTAATCATAGATTCCCTGGCACTTTTCCACAGAGTCCAGCTCCGGGTGGATATCTGTACCGTCGTAATCCGAGCCCAAGGCCAGGCAGGAGCCCGCCCCTAACTCCAGGAAATGGCAGATATGACGGTAGAGGTCGTCCAGCCCGCCCCCGCCGCTGCTGGAGAGGAAGCTGACGGAGTAATTGAGACCGATCAGGCCGTCCCGGCGCACCATCTCCTGGATAAACGGGTCCGGCAGATTGCGCCGGTGGGCGCACACCGAGCGGGCATTGGAGTGGGAGGCCACAAAGGGACGCTTTGCCACAGCCAGCAGGTCCTCAAACCCCTTATCGTTGAGGTGGGACACGTCCACCAGGATGCCCTGCCGCTCCAGCTCCGCCACGGCCTCCCGGCCGAAGGGGGTCAGGCCGGCGCTGGTATCGTGGCCGGAGCCCAATTCGTTCGGCCCGTTCCAGGTGAGCGTCAGCATCCGCACGCCGGCAGTGCGGATGGCCTCCACCCGCTCCAGCTGCCCGGCCAGGACTGCGCCGCCCTCCACGGTCAGCACGGCGGCGAATTTCCCTGCGGCCAAGGTGTTTTCCAGGTCGGAGAAGCAGGTGCAGGCGGCAGCCCTGTTTTTATTCTGCTCCATCTGGGCATGGAAACTGGCGGCATACTGGTCGAAAAAGCCGACAGCCGCCTGGCCGCGGTATGTATCAGGGACAAAGATAGCAAAGCACTGGACCCAGCGGGTCCCGGCGGGGACCTTGCTCAGGGAGAGGTGGAAAGCAGGGTTATCCAGCGTGGGCACACCAGCGGTCCGGTTTCTTTCTCGGGTCAGGGTGTCACAGTGCAGGTCAATCCATCCGGTCATAAGGGTCTCCTTTCATTGTTGCTGTTGTGATGGTCTCGGGGGCTGCGCGCCCCCGTACCCCGCGGGTACTTTTTGTACGGACAAAAAGTACCCAAAAAGCCGCTGGGGATACCCCAGGCCCCTTCACGGGAGTTTTCTCGGTCATTGGGCGGAAGGGCAGGGGAGGGGTGCCACTGAATCACAGGTACTCCTCCTGCCGCCTTGGCACTTGAAGGACTTCGGCCGTTAGGCCGCCAAAGGCGGCCCCAGGCTTAAGCCGGCAGAGCCGGCCCACAGCTGCCGCCCTGTTAATGGCGACTGCCCTGCAAGGGGCACGCGCCCTATCGGTTGAAAGCGTGTAGACAGCAAACAGGCAAGGTTCCGCTTCTATAACCCAATCGAACTTATTCTATTGTTATTGATGCAATATATTGCTCCAAAATAAATTCAATTTGCTTAGCCGTTGACCGTTTGTTCTTTTCAGCCTCGATCTTTATTTTGTCTAACAATTCAGAATTAATCCGCATAGTAAATCGCGTCTGATCGTCCCGAGTAAAAGGATCCTTGTTCTTCATAGCTGGCCCTCCTTTTAATGCCATTATGACACCATAAAGAAAAAAAGTAAAGACACCGTATTGACACCGAATAGCAAACGTGATATCATACGCATTATGGTGTCAATTGTAAGACATAAATATTGAAGCATTTATTTGCTGATTTCTTAACTATGCGCCTATCGGTTGATTTCCGGGTTCTCCGTGCGCCCTAGCAGATAGTCCACAGAACAGCCTAAATACTCCGCTATCCGCACAAGATTTCCGGAGTAGATATTGGATGTTGGTGTTTTCTTCCAAGAACTAAATAAGCTTTCTGTGATACCAGTCTCTTTTGCCATTCTATATGCCGTAATTCCTCGATCATACATGATCTTTAAAATGAAGTCGGAGTGCTCCACGAGATACCCCCTTCAATCACACCGCAATAAACTTACAACTTTATCGGGTGATATTTGGATTCTTTGTGCGTCCCAATAGGTAGTCTACTGAACAATCCAGGTATTCTGCTATGAGTACAAGGTTATTGGATGAAACCTTTGATGTCGGGGATTCTTTCCATTTACTAAATAAGCTCTCCGAAATACCTGTTGCCTTTGCCATCCTGTAAGGGGTGATCTGCCTCTCTTGCATGATATTTAATATAATTTGTGTATGTTCCATAATTTACATGCTCTTTTATAATAAAATTATGGGTGAATTTAGATTATCTCTTTAGAAGTTCTTATATGTCGGTATAGCCCGTATTTCCGGGCTTTTCCGGCATTTTAGATATGGGGAGAAGTTCTCATATACTCTCAAAACCTTTTAGGTTTTCCCTCTCAATGGTAGTAAAAGAAGTAGTAAATCCGTCTGCGG
>JAAWKB010000023.1 GCA_022797115.1 Oscillospiraceae bacterium | reverse complement strand
TTTGAGCAAGGAAACGCTTGATTTTGTTACCCACATCCCCGCCGAAAAACTACAAAATTTCTTCGGCGTTTTCTTACAATTTCATATTGGCGTTGACACGGAGGAATGGGTGGAGCAGCGGGAAGAAATGGACAGCAATTTGGACCGTTTCTTTACTCTGGTGGAGAGGTACGTGGACATTCCAGAGCTGACGCCCACCATCGTGAACGAGTTCATCAAGAAGATTATCGTTCATGCCCCGGACAAGTCCAGTGGCAAGCGGACGCAGGAAATCCGTATCATTTTCAACTTCCTGGATGAAGTAGAGCTGCCGGAAATCAACGGCTCTGTCACCGTGGGACAGACCAAGAAATGCAGAAAGACGGCGTGACACTCGGTCACGCCGCCCTCTGCGGCAAATAGTTACTTGTCACTATTAACCCTTGCGGTTCAAGGTTTTTCACTGGTGACCCGTCGGGGATTCGAACCCCGGACCCACTGCTTAAAAGGCACAATAAAATCCTTGTATACCAGCAATTGCAGACATTTTTGACATGTCTTTGACTTGTCCACTACTCATTTTCAGCCTTAGCCTGCTCCGCAAGATATGTGTCCAACTTGGACACGGATTTGCGCTTATGAACGGCATCCAAATGCGTATAAATCCGCAACGTAGTGGATACATCGGCGTGACCCATCTGGGCGCAGGCTTGGATCACATCCACCCCGGCCAGATACAGCAGCGTACAGAAGGTATGCCGTAGCCAGTGCATGGTAATATTGGGGATGGTCATATCCAGAGCCTTGGGCCCCGGCTTACCAGACTGTAGCCGCGCCAGATCGGCGGGAGTTCTAGTGCCGTATTTGCGGTTCAGTTCCCGCATGTAGGACCGCCAGAGCTTCGCCCAGGCTGATTCCGTCATCACGCCACCGCGGGCACTTGGGATGACTAGAAAATTGTCCCTAGGCATCCCCTGCATATAGTCTGCCAACCGCTGGGGGATATCCACTGTCCGCATACCCGCGGCGGACTTGGTGACATGCCGGAGGCTGGGAGCACCGTTGCTGTCATACTCGATGACCTTATTGACCGTGATTGTCCGCCCATCTAAGTCAACGTCATTCCAGGTCAGCGCGGCCAGCTCCCCGCGCCGCAGGCCAGAGAGCATCATAATGACCGCCACGGGCTGGGCGCGGTGGGGCGTGTCCCATATCCACCTTTGTTCCTCTGCTGTCAGGGCACGGCGCTGCTCTTCTCGGCGGCCTACGGCGGATAACTCCACCTGATCGGCGGGATTGGTAGCGATAACGCGGCCCACAGCCCTGCGCATAATCTGGGCGATAGTAGAACGGTACAGGTTGATGGTCCGCTGTGAGAGGCCCTTGTCAGACAGGGCAATCAGCACACGCTCAATATCATCGGCCCGAACCTGCCCGATTTCATAGCCGTGAAGCTCATCCGCCCAAAGCTTCACGGCACGGCGATAGTTATCCATCTGGCGGACAGTGATATTTTCCTTCTCTTTCAATCTGAGCCAATCATCTGCCCACGCTGCGAAGCTGTCCCGCTGGGAAAGTACGTCCAGCCCCCGGCCCAGCTGGAGCCGAACAGCCGCTTCTTTTTCCCTCAGTTCAGCCGGAGACTTGGCATAGACGCTTTTGTAGCGTTTTTTACCTTCTGCATCCCGGCCCAAGTAGATTTGAGCACAATAACGCCCGTCTGCTCGTTTTTTAGCCCGCGCCATTGCGGCCACCTCCCTGCACCCCGGAAAGGGGTGCTTTTTTGCTTTACCGGAAACGATAGGCAATACCGCTCTGCTTGAGAATAGCGTTTGCGGTGTGACGGGATTTTATCTTGGTATCGACTGTCACATGGCGTTGTGTGATTGGGCTGTACCAGATATCGTGATCACCCCTGCCCCGCCGCACAAAGGTGCAGCTGTTCCGGGCCAGGATTTCCCGAACCCGCTTTTCATATTCTGCCATTATAGGGCCAGCCTTTCGTGACGCTCAGAACGGAAGGTTAAGGAAAGTGGGGAGTTAGCGTGATTCAGTGCAAGCAGCTCCGGCACGGCAAAGCGGACCCGCTCCAGGAGGGCATCAAAAGAACCCGATTCCAGTACGAGACCGGGAACATCGTCGCTGGTGGCTGTCCAGACCCCTGCCTCTGGGTCCCAGGTTAAGTTGATGATATATTCCATGTGATTCTCCTTCCACATGTTACAGTTTTGTTCCTACAGTTCCTATTTTCCGTCACTCTCCGGATCGGGGCGTGGCTTTTTTGTGTCAGGGGGTCGGGAAACGCGCCCCCCGGGGAATAACCCGCCGTTTCGGCGGGGCGGGTATTTCCTAAGCTGTCATTTCGACAGTTTAAGCTTTTTCTATATTCCGTGCTGGGGGGCATCCCCTATTCGTCTGGGGGCGACGGAGACTGGTCTGATGTTTCGGCAGTGGCGGTAGAAGAGAATGGGGAAATAAAGGATACCGACATAGATTTGATGATTTGTTGCAAACACTCTTGGGCTAATTTGGAGTATTCTGTGGGGTTAAATTGTGCAGGACCTACAATAGCCCCCTTATTTTCCCATGCCCAAGACGTAGCAGGTATTGGCGCAGTTGCTATTCGGATGTAAGTTAACATAGTCAAAAAATTTGTGCTATCAGACAAAACGTTATCCAAAACATCAATTAGTGTTCGCTTATCACTAGGCGGGTAACCCGTACTCGGGAAAGTCCGAATTCCATTTGTTAGCGTTTGGAGTGCAACTGTACTTAAGCCTAAATAATCTTGCACTAGCTTAAACTCTGTATCTGTGCTTTTTACTATCAGCAGAGAATAAAATGGAACTTCTAATGCATCGGCGATTTGTTGGAGCTGATCCAAACGCGGTTGACGCTGATTCTTTTCGTATCGCATGATGGCAACACCAGAAACACCGATTTTATTTCCCAGTTCGGTTTGTGTCATTTTCGCGTTTTCGCGTGCTTCTTTTATACGTGCACCTATATTCATAAATACCACCTCATGATTTATTCTACCATGGAATGATGTAATGCACAACCATTTCGGTAGAATTTCTTTATACCCCATTGACAAGCAACCAATTTGGTGGTAAACTATGCAATAACAACCAAATCGGTTGCTTATATCAAAAAAACAACCAAATTGGTTTATTGTTTTCTAGAAAGAGGTGAAGTCATGAAGGCAGATCGAAAAAAGTTAGAACTAGCAATGGCGCGGGCCTGTATGAACAGTGCGGACCTTCCCGCTGCTACTGGTCTACCTCGGCCTACCGTACAAAATGCCATTGTAGGCAAAGGAATTCGCCCCGCCACATTGGGTAAAATTGCAAGAGCTCTGGGGGTTGATCCTGTAGAGATTATCCAGGAGGGCGAGGGGTGATTAGGATGAGCGACAAGCAACATCGGAACGCGTGCGCCCTAATCCGGAACTTGTGCAGCAATTATGACCGATCTACAGGTGGGTGTCTGTTACTGGACCGTGGAGAGATTGTACAGTGCCCCCAGATGATTACACAATCTCTGGTTTGCCGATTCTTCCGTGACGTACTCCTGAAGGATCGGGATGGCAAGGCACTCCAGGCGGAGATTATGGGAGATGACCATTTGAAGTCCTGTGCGGTCTGTGGGCAGCCTTTTCGGGCAATTTCCAACCGGGCAAAATACTGTGCTCGATGCTCTAAAAAAATGGAGCGCGAGCGCAAAGCGAAATGGGCGCAAAAAACGCGGCAGCGTGTAGACGTTTAGAGCATTCAAAACCATTGCGGCGCAAGGCTTACAAACCGCAGAAATTCAAAAGATGTAAAAGTATATTCGGACCTCAAAAAACGGGGTTCTAAACGTCTACAAAAAGGAGGTTGTTATGTACCAGAGAAGGCCAAACAAACCCCGCCGGGTGATTCACTCCGTTGATGAGCTGCCGGTACTCTGCAACTGCGCCGAGGCCGGACTGCTGCTGCGGGTCAATCCAGAAGTAGTCGCCCGGATGGCAAAAAACGGCATCCTGCCTGGGGCAAAACAGGGACAAGCCTGGATTTTCCGCCGGGATGACCTGGAAAAGTACATAAATTCTTTGTTTGAGGGAGTGAAAAGTGTTGAGCAGTAGTAAAAAAAATACCGCTTTGGGCGTTACCAGCACCCAAAGCGGACACACAGGGGTCAAAGATCTTGTCCCCAGTGTAGCAGATTTTATGCCCGGTTGTCAAGGGCAATCCTTGGAAAAATCTATGAGCGAAATTGAAAAGATGAAGCGGTACATAGAGCGTACCAACATGAATCCGGAGAAGGCCAGCCTGTATCAGATGAGCATGTTAGAAGCATTTGAGCTCGTGAAGCAGCCAAATGGCTCGTTCAATCTTTCTATCGAGATGATCTCTCTGGCGTTCAATTACGGCAAGGCCAAGGGCTACCGTGCGGCGAAAGCGGAGGTGCGAAAATGAGCGAGAAAGCTGCAACCATTGGTCTGATTGTCAATATGCTATGCAAAATCACAGGCGAAAAGCCGCTCAACCGGATTTATCGGTTCGTGAAGTATGTCTATATCTATCGGAGGGCAGATTGATGGCAGAACGGAGGATGTTTGCAAAGGCTATTGTGGGCTCAGCGCGATTTCTCCGGATGCCGGCCACATCGAGGCTGCTGTATTATGATCTGGGCATGGCGGCAGATGATGACGGAGTTGCCGAGGCATTTTCTGTGATGCGGATCACCGGGGCAACGGATGACGATCTGCGGGTGCTAGCCTCGAAGGGATTTGTCACCATCCTGAACGATGATCTAGTGACGTACATCAACGATTGGCGGCGAAACAACTTTATCCGCAATGACAGATACCGTCCTAGTGTCTACAGAAAGCTGCTTTGTCAGGTCGTGCTTCCAGATAGTTGACCGCTGGTATACCGGTGGTATACCCAGGTTAGGTTAGTATAGGTTAGTATAGACTAGGTTAGGAAATGGTATATACGGGGAGAAAAGGGGGTATGGGGGAAAGGAGGGGAAATTTTACCTTCGATCTCGGAAAAATCCGAAATGCGTAACAATGGACAAGCATATGAAGAACTTGAGTATGAATAGATTTTTTGAATCAGCAGCATACCGCAGGACCCAGGATGTTTTGGCACAGCTAGGGACTACGCCTACGATCTTCGGCAACAATGCCGAACACGGAGGGCGCTAATGTACATATTGCCACTTGCCCGCGAGCCCCCTGAAATCCTGCAATGCTAAACTTAAACGACTAACAGACTTAAACATAAGGAGGCATCATATTTTGGAATCTTTGGATTTACAAAAAGAACGGAAACAAATTGAGGGTGAGAATGCTGCACTAAACCGAACTATGGAAGAGCGACACGCAGAAGAGGCCAACGAAAAGGAAGGACGAACTTACACGCAGTCGGAAGTCAATGAAATCATTCGGGAGCGTTTACGCCGGGAGCGGGCCAAGGCCGCACCTACTCCCGAGGAAGTGCAGGCTACAGATTTAGCTTCCAGAGAATTACGGCTTTCTATCAAAGAATTTCTGATTTCCTGCAACATGCCTGTAGATCATATTTTAGAATTTTTTGACGAAATGGAACTTGACAGCCTGGATGGGTTTATGCAAACTTTTTATTCGATGGAGCTCTTGGCAAAAGAAATTTGTGAAGTCTCCGAGAAGAATAGGGAACTTAGTATGGAGCAGATTGCAAAAAGCAAACAGGAACAAGCTATTCGTAATGAATATGAACTTGCAGGCATTCCCCGTCACTTGAGGGGTTGCGGATCATCGCTGCTAAAACAAATTTTTAATAAAGGCGGACTATTTTAAGACGGAAGGTAATGGAGGTATTTTTTAATCATGTCTGTTGAACTTGTAACAAAATTTTCCAAATATGTGGACGAACAATTTAAGGCAGAGAGCAAGCGAAATCTGCTGACAAACAATGACTATGACTGGATCGGCGCACACATAGTCAAAGTATACACAGTCACTACTGTCTCCATGAATGACTATGACCGGGAGGGCGTCGAACTGACGGACGGCAGATGGTCTCGTTACGGGCTTATCGAAGGTCTGGACGCCACCACCCAGGAATTGCCTTTAAAAAGGGATCGCAGTTTTACCTTCGTCATCGACAAATTGGACAACGAAGAAACGGGCGATATCTTGAGCGCAGCGGCGGCACTGGCTCGCCAAGTGCGGGAAGTCATCGTTCCGGAGGTGGATAGCTATACATATGGCGTCATGTGCGACGGTGCCGGAGTGAAGCCTGACGCTATGGTTCTGACTGCTGATAACATCTACGAGGCCATCCTTGCTGGCAACACCGCAATTGATGAAGCAGAAGCACCGGAAACAAACCGGGTTCTTTTAGTCACACCTGCGACGTATACGCTGATGAAGAGGAATCCCGATATCACCATGGAAACTGATATTGGACAAGCGCAACGCCAGCTCGGCGTGATCGGACTGTTGGACGGGTGCAGCGTCATCAAGGTTCCAGCCAATCGGGTTCCGGCAGACTTTGGCTTTATGATCGCCCATCCATCGGCCACAGTTGCGCCAGTCAAGCTGGAGGAATATAAAATCCACATCGACCCGCCTGGTTTAAGCGGTAATCTGGTGGAGGGCCGGGTCTGCTATGACGCATTTGTCCTGGAGAACAAGAAGAATGGCATTTACTACCAGGCCAGTCAGGCGGCAGCCAAGTAATCACAAAGAAAACCGTGTGGAGTATTCCACACGGTTTTCTTTTGATTCCGACAGAAATTGCGTTTGTTAACGTTTATAATCTGTATTACAATCTTGGAATATAGCCGAATAACTAACAAAAAAGGAAGTCGCGATTGCAACAGATGGCAACGTGTGATAAACTATTTGCAGACCCCCCCTCGAAAAAAACGAAAGGGCAACCCCAGGCCCTAATCGGTTGGGTCCAGGACTTTCCAGAAATTTCGCGTCCGCGCGGTGCCGCGCGTGGGGAGCGTACCAAAAAGAGACAGGAGGTAACACCTTGACAGATCGACGGGCCGAACAGTACCGGCAGCACTCCCTCCGCCGCCTGAAGGCTGTGCTCACCAGCAGCTTTGACTGCGCCCAGCTCCTGACCCTCCGCTATGCTCCTGGTCAGACAGTCCCTCTTGCTGTTGCTGATCGGCAATACAGGACATTTATGGGCCAGGCGAGGTCCTCGGTGGGCAAGCCGATCCGCTACGTGGTGATGACAGAGTACACCCCCTCTGATGCCCGGATAGCTGCCTACCAGCTTGTTACGGATCTTCCCTCCGAGATCTGCCGGGAAATCGCGGATAGCTGGTTCATGGGCGAGACCTCTGTGGTGCCGGTAGACACACAGCAGCTGGCCAGCTTTGCCGCCGGTCTGATGGCACAACCTATGGATCAGCGGCAGAAGGGCCGCCGGTATTGGGGAACGAGCCGGGGCTTGTCGCGGAAGTGTGGTTCCGTTCCTGCTCTCCCAAATCCGCAAGCACCTACGAATTTGTCTCACTGAGCAGCGCCAGTACTGACTTGTATTTTGACCTGTCCCCTGCGGAAATCATGCTGAATTTGTGCCGGTTTTCCCGCGCTTGCATGGAATGAGCAGAAAGAGATAAAACCTCTGTAACCATTGCATCACAATAGCTACAGAGGTTTTTCACTGGTGACCCGTCGGGGATTCGAACCCCGGACCCACTGCTTAAAAGGCAGTTGCTCTGCCGACTGAGCTAACGGGTCAAATGGCTGGGATGGCTGGACTCGAACCAGCGGATGCGGGAGTCAAAGTCCCGTGCCTTACCACTTGGCGACACCCCAATATGGCTGGTTGAGCAGAAAATAAGGGATTGGGATTTATACTCCCAATCCCTTACTCAAAAATGGGGTGGGTAAAGGGACTCGAACCCTCGACACCCGGAACCACAATCCGGTGCTCTAACCAACTGAGCTACACCCACCAAATACAACATAAAATGGCACGCCAGAAGGGATTCGAACCCCTGGCCTACTGCTTAGAAGGCAGTTGCTCTATCCAACTGAGCTACTGGCGCATATTTTGGAGCGGGTGACGAGAATCGAACTCGCATCCCCAGCTTGGAAGGCTGGTGCCCTAGCCATTGTGCTACACCCGCATGTAGGCAACCTGTTTTCTTCGCCCCCCAGTCAACCGTCAGCATTGATATAATACAGCATCCCCCGCATTTTGTCAAGCATTTTTTGTGTAAATTCTGGGCGTAATTTTAATATGAAGCTGGGCAGCCAGACCACTGGGCAGATGTTCACTGCATCAAACCATAATAACCCATCCAATAGCCAACTGGACGAATCAGCTGACTATTGGATGAGATTATATTTCGTATTGTTCAAGCAAAAAATACGAATTGGAATCATCCATCACCGCTCAAGCATTCGCCGCGCACCACTTCGCAATATCCGCAATCAGCTCCAGCGGGAGCGGCTTGCTGTATGGGAGCTGGATCGCCCCCTTGCTGGCTTCATAGCCCGCCAGCTGCCCGGCAAACGCCTCCACGGCCTCCGGGCCTGGGTACAGGCCAATATGCCGCTTCGAGGCGGCAAACTGGATCAGGTTATGGCCCTTCCAGTAGGTTGGCATCCTCCACGAAATTTTCTCCTTTGCCTCCGGGATACTCTCCCTGATCACAGTGTCTATCTGGCGCAGCCGCTCCTGCACCTCCTCCGGCTGGCTGAGGATATACGCCTCAATGGTCTCCGGTGCTTCCCCACAGTAATGGCTCTGCCCAGCCCGCCGAAACGTCCGGGCGCACTTGGGGCATACCCACATGCTCTCTCCCTCCCTATTCCCGAAGGATTTTTTCCATCGGTTTTCCCTTGGCCAATTCGTCAATCAGCTTATCCAGATAGCGGATCTCCCGCATCAAGGGGTCCGCAACCTCCTGCACCCGTACACCGCAGACAACGCCCTGAATCAGCGTCTGGTTAGGGTTGGGCCGGGGCGCATTGCGGAAGAAGTCCCCATAGCAGACAGAACCGGCCCGGAATTCCTCCAGCGCCTCCCCGCTGTAGCCTGTCAGCCAACAGATGACCTCATCTACCTCCGCTTTCGTCCGCCCCTTCCGGACCGCCTTATCCAGCAGGAGGCCGTACACCTTCCCAAAGTCCATCTGAAATACCTTTTCATTGTCCATTCACTTTCCACCGCCCTCTATTGAAGCGACTCCGCCTGCAGCCTGTCAAACTCCGCCATACATTCCTCCACAGTCGCGCCGCCCAGCAGCTGGCGCACGATCTGGCAAGTATTCCCCCACTGCTCCACCTTCATCCCCGCATTGGAGCCGAGCACATAGACATCCGCCTGAATCCTGTCGTTGAGCGGCTTCAAGGCCGGGATGCACTCCACCTCCACATTTTTTGACGGGGAAATCACCCGGTTTGTCTCCGAATAGAGCTGGAGCGCCTCGTCGGAGAGCATCACATCCAAGGTACGCATCGCGTCCTCCGCGTGCTCCGCCTCCGCGCCAATGGCAAACCCTGTCATTGGCATCACCGGCATCTGACCCCGGCTGCTGGGAAATCCGATGACCTGCATCTCAAAATCCGGATTTCCATAGGCAGTCTTTGTGTTTGCCGCCCCCCAGTAGGCCATGACAATGGGCGTTTTCTGCGCTAAAAAGTCCGCCCCCTCCCCCTCGATGGCCTCGCTGACCGCGGCTTTTTCCGCATCAATATAGCCGTGGTCGATCAGCTCCTGGAGAAAGGTGAAGCCGGGGCGCATATAGTCGCTGTACTTGCTCTCTCCGCTGTTGAGGGCGTCAATCTCCGCCTGCGTATTCCCGCCGTTGTATAGGTCCGCGTATGCCTGGGCAAAGACAAACGTTTCCAGCCACCAGCGGTTGGCCCCCACAGGCGTTTCAATCCCATTTTCCTGGAATACCCGGCAGCACTCCAAAAAGTCCTCCGGCGTCTCCGGCAGGCTGAGCTGGTACCGGTCAAACATATCCTTATTGACAAACAGGCCGTAGGCCACGACCTCCTGGGGGATCGCCACCAGCTTGCCGCCGACGGTATTGGCCGTCCTCACGACCTCCCGCAGGTTGTCCGCGCACTCCAGCCCGGATAAATCCATCAGGGCCCCCTCCGCGCCCAGGGCCAGAACGATGTCCGGATTGAGCAGGTACATGTCATCCATATTGCTGCGCACCCGGTCCAGGGCAACCTCATCATAGGTCCTGTCCTGGTAGTCCTCCGCCGTATAGGTCCTGTAGGCCACGCTTACCCCCAGCTTTTCCTCCGCCATCGCCACGGTCAGGTCTGCCGCGCTCCTCGCTACATTTTCCGCATCTGGGCCCGTCTTCTCCATGGGGCTGAACAGGTTCACCACCCGTCCGGCCTCATCCTCCTGCCGGATCAAGTTTTTGCCGGGGTCGTTATTGACGGCGCTGCATGACGTCATCACAAGCACGGCCAGACAGGCGGCCGCCATCCTTCCCATACCCTTCTTCCAATCCTTCCGCATATGCTACTCCCTCTGCTTCATAAACTGACTGATCGTCTTCTTGAGCTGCTCAATATGGAGGGGCTTCGCCACATGGGCGTCCATACCGGCGTCCAACGCCGCCTTCTCGTCCTCCGCAAAGGCGTTTGCCGTCATGGCAATAATGGGGATGGTCAGCGCGTCGTCCCGGGGCAGGGCCCGGATGGCCCTGGTCGCATCGTACCCATTCATCACCGGCATCTGAACATCCATTAAAATGGCGTCAAACTCTCCTGCCGCAGACGCCTCAAAACGTTCTAATGCCAGCTGGCCGTTTTCAACGATTTCGCACCTTACCCCCTCAATCTCCAAAAGCTCCGACAGGATTTCCGCGTTAATCTCGTTGTCCTCCGCAGCCAGGAACCGCAGCCCCTCCAGGCTGCTGCTCCCCAGGGCGTCCGCGCTCTCATCCGCCTCCCCCCGCATCTCCAGGAGCTTCTCCCGGAATGCGGAGACAAAAAACGGCTTGGTGAGGATACCCGTATTGCCAATTTGGAGCGCCTCGTCCACCCCTTCCGCGTCATAATCTGCCAGGAACAGGATGGGCACCGGGCCGGGCAGCGTCTCCCGAATCCGCCTTGCCGCCTGGAGCGCATCCACACTCTCCCAGTTCAGCAGGACCACCTGATAGGCCCCGCCATGTGCAATCAGCTCCACAGCCGCCTCCGTGCTGGCGGCCGTATCCACCTGGATGCCCACAGCGTTGGTCAGCGTCTGGATATTTTGGCAGATCTCTGCATCACTGTCCACAGCCAGAATCCGGCTGATGCCGCTCGCCTCCCAGAATTGTTTGTCCACCTGCCCCTCCGGTATGCGGAACTCCAGCTCCACCCGGAACAGGCTGCCCCGGTCCACCTCGCTGGAGACCTCAATCGTCCCGCCCATCAGCTCTACGATACTCTTGGTGATCGCCATGCCAAGGCCCGTGCCCTGCACCTTGTTGGTGGTGCTGTTCTCAGCCCTGGTAAATGCGTCGAAAATCGTCTCCAAAAATTCGGGGGTCATCCCGTATCCGTTGTCCTCCACCTCGATCCGGATGCGCTCATACTGGCTGGACCGCTGCTTGCGTCCGATCATGCGGAACCAGATGCTGCCCCCCTCCGGCGTGTACTTCACCGCATTGGACAGGAGGTTGATGAGGACCTGGTTGATGCGCGTCTCATCCCCCACCAGGTACTCATGCCGGATTCCGGTGACTTCGACATGGAACTCCTGCCGCTTCGCCTTTGCCATGGGCTGGATGATGGCGTCTACGGAGGACACCAGGTCGTTGAGGGTAAAGGGCTCCAGGGCCAGCACGACCTTCCCGCTCTCAATTTTGGAGACGTCCAGCACGTCGTTGATCAGGCTGAGCAGGTGCTGGCCGGAGGCCATGATCTTCTTGGTATACTCCCGCACCTTCGCCGGGTTTTCCGCATCCATGGCGAGCAGTGAGGCGAAGCCCAGGACGGCGTTCATCGGCGTGCGGATATCGTGGGACATGTTGGAAAGGAACGTCGTCTTGGAATTGCTGGCGATCTGGGCGGCCTGCAGCGCCTCCGCCAGCTGCTTGTTGTGGAGCTCCCGCTCACTCTCCCGCTCCCGCCGGATCTTCTCCTGCTGCCGCTGGCTGAACCAGTAGAGCAGGCAGCACAGGAAAAATGCCACCAGCATCACGGCCACGACAACGAAGATATTGTGGTTCACCGTCCGCCCCTCCTGTTGGATCGCCTCTACCGGCACATATCCAATCAGGAACACCGTCCCGCCGTTCACTGACCACATGTAGTTAAGGGAGGTCTCCCCCCGGATATCGTGGTAAAACAGGAAGTTCTGGCCCTGCTCCAGGCTCGCCGCGACCTCCTCGTGGAGCGTCTTGTCCTGGATGTCATTGGCCCGGTAGAAGTCCGTCAGGTTCAGATGGCCTGCGCTCCGCTCGCCCATCCCCTTGGGCTTGAGCACGAAACGCTCGCTTTCCGCGTCCATAATGTACAGCATGGCCTGCTTGTTGTAAAACCCGCTGGGGAGGGACCTGTCCAGGGAGTCGTAGACATACTCCACATAGAGCGTCCCCAGCTGCTGCCCGTCCTTGGTTATGGGGCATTTCACGGAGTAGGCCCAGGTCCCCATATAGTTCATATACGATTTGGAGACCGGCAGGCCCCCCACAGTCCCGCCGGAGGAAAAGTCCAGCCCCTCCTCGGTAAACCGTTCCCCTGTGTTGGAGATGCCCTCCGTCTCCCCTGACCGGATCAGCGACAGCTTGACCATGGTCTGATTCTTCTCAAACGCACGGACATATGCCTCCAGGTCCTCCGCCCGGGCGGCCTCCTGGGCGATCATGAGCTGGAACTCCGCCTCATTTTTCAGGATCGCCTCGATAGTACACTTGATCAGATCCAGGGTTTCGCTCAGGTTTTGAATGGCTGAGTCAGACATCTCCTGGGATATTTTATGTGACACGGAGGCGACAACCGCCCCCAGCATGCAAAAGACCAAAATAATGGAGAGAAACAGGGACAGCCCCTGCTTCTTTATCGGCCTGTTCCGCTTCAGTTTCATGCTGCATCTCCACTCCCTTGCCTTCGCTATACAGCGCAGCAGATGAATTAATCCCATCCTAATTATACCAGCATTCTTCTTTTCGTGTCAATAGCCCTGCGCTGCCTTGCTTTTCCCCCTGTGCTATGATATACTCAGCGGGATCTGCTGATTTGTGGGAGGACTGCCTATGAACAGATGGGACATACTGCACATTTTGAATACCCTCCCCTTTGACCGAGGGGACTACTGGCTTGTTTCCGGCGGCGCGATGGTGCTATACGGCCTACGGGAGGAAACCAGCGACATTGATTTGGGATGCAGCAAAAGGCTTGCAGATGCGTTGGAGCAGCAGGGGTGCCGTGTCATCCGGCTGGAAGACGGCACACGGCAGATCTGCTACCAACCCGGCATCGAACTGTTTGAAAACTGGTTTCCCAACCAATCCGAGCTGGTTGGCAGCGTCCCTGTCCTCTCCCTGGAGGGCCTGCTCGCTATGAAGAAATCCCTGGGCCGGGAGAAGGATCTGGCAGATATCCGCCGGATTGAGGACCTTCTGCGGGGTGCCCGGCAGGCGCAGGATTAGCACTCTTTCTGTTAGAGTGCTAATATTTACAATTTCGTCATACTCTGTTCACAATTACCATGCATGATAGGAACGAAAGAATTTGGGGGGCCGCCGCATCCGGCGGCCTGCCTGCACAGGAGGATATGCAACCTATGGCAAAGAAAGAATTCAAGGCAGAATCCAAACGCCTGCTGGATCTGATGATCCACTCCATCTACACCCATAAGGAGATCTTCCTCCGGGAAATCATCTCCAACGCCAGCGACGCCATTGACAAGCTGTGCTACAAGTCCCTGACAGACGAGAATGTCGGCCTGAAGCGGGAGGACTTCCGCATCACCATCCACGCCGATCAGGACAACCGCCTGCTCACCGTCAGTGACAACGGCATCGGTATGGACGAAAATGACCTGGAGAACAACCTGGGCATCATCGCCTCCAGCGGTACCTACCAGTTCCGCCAGGAGGTGGGCAAGGACAACGAGGATGTTGACATCATCGGTCAGTTCGGCGTGGGCTTCTACTCCGCTTTCATGGTCTCCGGCCAAATCACCGTTATTACGAAGAAGTATGGCAACGGCCAGGCCTACCGCTGGGAGAGCGACGGGGCTGACGGCTACACCATCACCCCCTGCGAGAAGGAGGGCGTAGGTACCGATATCATCATGCACATCAAGCCCGACGGCGACGAGGAAGATTACAGCGAGTTCCTGCAGGAGTATACCCTGCGCAATCTGGTGAAGAAATACTCCGACTACATCCGCTGGCCGATCCGCATGGAGGTGACGAAGTCCCGCAAGAAGGAGGATTCCCCGGAGGACAAGCCGGAGTATGAGAGCTACAAGGAGGAGGAGACCCTCAACAGCATGGTCCCCCTCTGGCAGCGGAAAAAGAGCGACGTGACCAAGGATGAGCACGACAAGTTCTATCAGGAGAAGTTCAGCGACTTCACCCCGCCTCAGTCCGTCATCACCGTGTCCGCCGAGGGGCAGGTGTCCTACAAGGCCCTGCTCTACATCCCCGCCCGGCCTCCCTATGACTACTACAGCGCAGACTACCAGCGGGGCTTGCAGCTCTACTCCGCCGGGGTGATGATTATGGACAAGTGCCAGGACCTCATTGGCGACCACTTCGGCTTTGTCAAGGGCGTGGTAGACTCCCCGGACCTGAGCCTGAACATCTCCCGTGAGCTGCTCCAGCATGACCGCCAGCTCAAGCTCATTGCCAACAACATTGAGAAGAAGGTCAAATCTGAGCTGGAGCGGATGCTGAGGGAGGACCGTGAGGGCTATGAGAAGTTCTACCAGAATTTTGGCCGCCAGCTCAAGGTGGGCTGCCTGAACAACTACGGGGCCAAACGTGAGCTGCTGGAGGATCTTCTGCTGTTCTACTCCTCCACGGAGAAAAAGCTGGTCACACTCAAAGAGTACGTGGACCGGATGCCTGAGAGCCAGAAGTGCATCTACTATGCCGCTGGCGAGGATGTGGCCGCCATGGATAACCTGCCCCAGACCGAGCTGCTGCGGGAGCGGAAGATGGAGATTCTCTATCTCACCGACCAGCCCGACCAGCTGCTGATGGAGATCCTGCGGGAGTACAAGGAGAAGCCCCTCCGCTCCGCTGTAGACGGCGACCTGGAGCTGGAGGACATGCCGGAGGAGAAGCCGGCAGAGGATTACAAGGAGTCCCTGGACTTCATCAAGGAAGCCCTGGGCGATGAGGTGGACGAGGTCCGCATCTCCCGCAAGCTCAAGACCCATCCGGTCTGCCTCACCTGCGGCGAGGGCGTCAGCTTCGAGATGGAGCGATACTTCACCGCCGCGCAGCCGGAGATGGGATTGAAAGCCAAGCGCATTCTGGAGCTGAATGTGGACCACCCCGCCTTTGCCGCCCTGGAGGGCGCCAGGGCCAACGACCCGGAGAAAGCCAAGAAGTATGCCCAGGTACTGCTCAACCAGGCCAAGCTGATTGCCGGGCTGCCCATTGGGGACCCGTCCGGGTACACGGATCTGCTTTGCAGCCTGTGGAGCTGACGGCCCCTGCCGCCCAGGAGGGCAGTTCTCCCCTTTTCCCCTATCCTATGAAAAGAAACGGCGCGATGTGTTTGTACATCGCGCCGTTTCCTTCTCTCTTTTCCAACGCCCGGCGGAACCCGCCGGAGCTCCGGCTTAGCCGTATACGTCAAAGCCGTACGGTGAGGGGGCCGGTACGGCCTCCATCATGTCGATCAACGCCTCCGCCTGGCTCTCCATGCCGGCCATGGACTTTTTCAGGACCGCCATATCATAGGCCGTCTGGAACTGCATATTGCTCATGCTCATGCTGGCGGCAGCAATGCTCTCCATCATTGTGGTTTTCTCCTTTCCTTTCAGATTCCCGGGCAGGCTTCTTTTCCTCTGGATATCCCTCCCGGCATTGTCCATTAAATGTATCGGCTTTCCGGCGCAGCCGGATAAGGGCTGCGCCGGAATTTATCCGCTTATTCCAGGTCAATACTGACAATAGAACCGCTGCTGGTCTTCTGATAGAGGTGCTGTAAATCGCTGCTGAGGTAGTAGGTGCCCATAAAGACGTTGGTGCCGTCCCGCACGTCCTCCAGGTAGACCGTCAGCTCCCGGCAGGAGAAGCTGTCCACCAGGACCCACCCCTCCTTGGGGTAGATCATGTAGTCAGCCATATTGTCACCCTCCAGGCCGATGTCCCTGGGCTCCAGGGAATTGAAGAATTCCAGCTGCTCCATCATGGCAGTGGCCTTCGGCGGCTCATCCTTCTTCTCCTTCTCAGGAGGCGGCAGGATCGAGCCCTCCTCGTGGGCAAGGCGGATCGACAGATCAAACTCTGACCAGGTCACGATTACCTGGAACATCTTGGGGCTTTCCCCCTCCGCCGGCTCCGTGGCCGACTTCTTCGCCAGGGTCACAGAGCCCGTCAGGGTCTCCAGATTGGGGTCCTCGGCCAGCCGGCGGTTTTCCTCATCTATCATGGCAAAGCCCTGCTCACCGCCGCGCAGCGCATGGATGTACTCCTCGGCCAGCTTGGCGGGGTCGTCGCTCTTGCGGTAGTGGTAGACGTATTCCTCCTCCCCCGCCGCAATGGCCGCCTCAGTGGGCGACTCCACACCGGAGAGGAGCGCGGCCCCCTCTGCCATAATGCTGTCCAGGGACACCGTCTGGTCGTCACCGAGCACATACGATGCAGGCGCTTCCTCCGTCTTGCCGCCACATGCGGTAAAAAGGTTCAGCAGGAGAACCGCAGCTAAGAAAAAACTGATCTTCCTTCTCATGCAATTGCCTCGCTTAGTATAAGTTTCATTCCAGCAGGCTGCTCCGCCGCCCGCCGCGCCGGATAACCACCTGATCGTTGTTTTGCAGCTCCTGGGTAAAGGGTGCGTCCGCCTCGTTTACCCGCAGGATGACCGGGCAGTCCAGCGTTGCAAAATCGATGCCCGACCGGTCAAGCAGGTCCATCATATAGTAGGGCGCACCATCTGCCTTGCCCGGCAATACCAAAGCCTCGCCGTTGAGGTAGATGCACAGGGGCGGACCGGCAGGTCTGGAGGGCCCCGGCTGCGGGACCTCCGCCGGAACAAACGCCGGCTCCACCTCCGATACGGCTTCTTCCTCCAGCTCATCCAACAGGATCTCATCCTCCTCCGGCACAGGCAGGGGCTCCGTTTCCTCCAGCTCCGGAGGCGCATAGGGCTCCTCCGTGGTAATCAGCTGGTCGCCGGAGCGCAGCGGCCGGTCCAGCTCCGCCGGCTGGCCGTTAATCAGCACGCCGCCCAAGTAGTCCTCCCCCAGCAGGTCCCGGGCCGTCCGCTCTGCGGACTCACCCGCCACAGCGGGGATAAAGGTGATGGCATCCCCCGCGTAGACCAGGGTGGAGGGCGTCGCATCCTCCCCGTTGAGCTGTAGGGTGCAGGGTGTTGCGCTCTGGCCCCGGAAGGTCGCCCGGCTGCCGTCTATGGTGACGCTCAGGCTCTTGCCCGTGCGCCCGACCAGATCGGATGAGGTGTACCCGTTCATCATCAGCAGATCCAGCACCGTCAGCGTCCCGCTCCGGAAGAGCTTGGCGGGCTGGCCATTGAGCAGGATCCGGTAGCTGTCGCTGATGAGCCCCAGGCCGGCGGATACGGCGATGCCCAGGGGCGTGGCGTATTCCGGATCGTTGAGTTCATATTCTTTGGAGAACGCGCTGATATCATAGTTGTTGCCCGCCAGCGCCACCCGCCTCTCGTCCATCTCCAGCGCCTGGGCCACCATTTCCCGCAGGCCCTGCAATTTGCTGCCGCCTCCGGCCAGGAACACGGCTGAGGGCTGCGCACCGTTAATGTCCATCACCCGCTGTACGATCTCCTGCGCCAGCAGCTTGGCGGAGGCGGCCAACGCCTCCCTCACCTGCACGCCGGGGATGCTCTGCTCCAGCCCCAGCACATCCCGGTAGGTGATGGTGGGCTCGTCAACCTGCATTTTCATCCGCTCCGCCGTGGCGAAGTCCACCAGATATTGGCGCATCAGCGCCTCTGTGATCTCGTCCCCGGCGATGGTGGCCATGGTGTAGCCCACGACCGCGCCGTCCCGGCAGACGGCGATATCGGAGGTGCCCGCGCCAATGTCCGCCAGTACCAGGTTCAGCAGCCGCAGGTCCGTGGGGATTACCGCGTTGAGGGCGGCAATTGGCTCCAGCGTCAGGCTGGCGACCTCCAGCCCCGCCGCCTCCATGACGGTGTACAGGCTCTCCACCACTTCGCTGGGCAGGAAGGTTGCCACCACATCCGCCTCCAGCTGCTGGCCGTTGTGGTCCTTCAGGGAGGTCAGGGGGTAGCGGTCGAGCAGGTAGCTGGAGACCGTATAGCCTACCAGGTAGAACCGCCGCTGGCTCTCCCGGCTCTCGTTGAGCTTGGACTCCGCGTCGGAGACCGCACCGCTCTCCAGCTGGCTGATGAGGTCGCTGTTGATGCGGCTGACCTGGGGCAGGTCCATGGCGTAGTGCCCCTTTTCCGTGCGCAGCGCACGGCCGGCGGCGGCCACGCATACCCGGGACAGCTGGCAGCCCAGCTTTTCCTCCATCCGCTCCGTCACACGCCGGGCCACCCTCGCTACCAGATCGATATCCTCAATCTGGCCGTCCAGCATGGCCCGCTTGCCGTGCTCCTCCTTTTCAATGGACAAGACCTCCAGACGGTCGTCCACCACGCGGCCCGCCACGCCGATGATGCTGCGGGTGCCGATATCCAGCGCGAACACCAGCTCTGTATCCTGTTTCTTCCGTTCCTCGCTCATGGTCTCCTTCCCCCTCTTTCTCGTATGGTTGCGTGCTGTCCGGACAGAGAAATCGCCGGGGCGGCCTGTGCCGTCCCGGCGGCCTCACTTCCTTGCGCCCCGTTGTCCGTGCCCTGCCCGGCAACGGATATATGGCATCCCGGTCTCCCAGGACGCCATATACCCTGCTGGTTACAGCTTAGTACTTCATGCTGCCGAAGGGGTTGTCATTCCTGCCGCCCACGATCGGCTCGTCGATGGGATCTGCCGCCGCAGCGGAACCGCCCCAGCTGCTATCCCCGCTGCCGCTGCTGAAATGGGAAACGGAGGGGGATGAATAGTTCAGCTTGTTGCTGATGCGGAACTCACTCATGAGCTGATGCATGATGCTGGCCTGGGAGGACAGCTCCTCGCTGGCCGCGGCGCACTCCTCACTGGTGGCGGAGTTGGTCTGCACAACCGCAGAGATCTGGTCAATGCCCTCCGTGATCTGGGCAATGGCATTGGTCTGGTTCTCCACGGCCTCGGCCACGCTGTCCATCATCTCTACTACGCTGTTGGTCAGCACAGTGGTCTTCTCCAGGGACTCCGTGACCTTGCCCACCACATCCGCGCCGCCGTTGACGGCACTGATGGAGTTCTCAATGAGGTCCTTGGTCGCCTTGGCGGCCTCGTCGGACTTGGAGGCCAGGTTGCGCACCTCGTCGGCCACCACGGCAAAGCCCTTGCCGGCGGCTCCGGCCCGGGCAGCCTCTACGGCGGCGTTCAGGGCCAGGATATTGGTCTGGAAAGCGATGTTCTCAATGGTGGCGATGATCTTGCCGATCTCCTCAGAGGAGTTGGAGATGTTGCCCATAGCGACGTTGAGCTGCTTGACGTAGTCGTTGCTGGCAGAAACCTGGCTGCCAGCCTGGCCGACGGATTTGCGGGCCTCCTCAGCAGCGTGGGCAGTCTGCTTGGCGTTGGTGGAGATGTCGTTGATGGTGGCGCTCAACTCCTGCACGGCGCTGGCCTGCTCGGTCGCGCCCTGGGCCAGGGACTGGGAGCTGTTGGACACCTGCTCGGAGCCGGCGGACACCTGGTCGGCGGACTGGGAGATGTTGGAGATGGTCTCGCTCATGCGCAGCACAAACTGGGAGATGCTGTCTTGGATGGGACGCAGGTCGCCGGGGAACACGGCGGTCAGCTCCACGTCGAAGTTGCCCTTCGCCATCTGGCCGGTGGTTCTGGAGATATCGTCCACCACGTCGGCCAGGATCTTCTGGCTGGTCCGCAGGGCCTCGCACATATCGCCGATCTCGCTGCTGCTGCGGTAGTCGACAGGGATCTTCAGGTTGCCCTGGCGCATCCCCTCCATCGCATTGCGGGCCGCCTCCAGGGGAGGCACAATGGCCCTGATGAGGCGCACCATCACAAACAGCATCAGAGCGACCGCCAACACGACTACACAGATGATGATAACCATAGAAACAGAGCTGTAATTCTGCTGATGTGCCAGCGCATTGTCGCGGGCAGTTGTCAGTGCATCTGTCAGGTTCGTAGCGGCCGTACTCATTGTCTTCATGGCAGGTACACACTGGTTTATCAGCAGGTCGGCGCCCAGCAGGGTATTGCCGGATTCAAACGCCTGCATAATGCTGGGCACCTCGGCTATCCAGGAAGTGAGCGCGTCGTCATAGATGCGCATCAGGTTATCGTTCAGCGGATAGAGGGAGTTCAGCTCCGTCAAGCCCGCCTCGAGCTCACTCTGATGGGAGCTGATGGAATCCTTCAGCTCCTTCGTCCGTGTGCTGTTCCCTGTGACCAGGCCCAGCTCGCGGACGTCGCGGGCCATGGAATTGGCGTGGTAGCGCACCTCGCGCACCAGTGTGTTGCACCGGATATGGGTATCAACAAGTTCGTTGAACTGGCCTTGCAAATTCCTCTGGTTGGCGATGCTGAAAATGATGATCAGCAGCAGGGGCAGCATCCCGGCAGCAAAAGCAACCAACAGGCTTTTTTTGAGTTTCATATTTTTGAAAGTCATTTGTATCCTATCCTCCTATTTATCCCCGGCCGGTGCGAAGCGCCTATCCGGCAGCGGGTGGTTTGTGGCTCCTGGTGGCACGTAGGCTCATCTCACTTTTTCCTTGTGCTGGTTCCTCCGGCGGTTGGGTGCGCCGGCTTCTCTCCCGTTCCTATTTCGTTTTCTCCACACAACTTGCGGCTCAGACAATGTCGCCATACTTGCCGTTTTTCACATCGCCCACCAGGCGTCCATCCACCAGGGTGACTACGCGCCGGCGCATGATATTGACATATTGGCTGGCATGGGTTGCCATGATAATGGTAGTTCCCCGACTATTGAGCTCATTGAGCAGATGCATCAAGTCCCAAATATTATCGTCATCCAGGTTGGCGGTCAGTTCGTCCAGCAGGAGTACCGGGGGGCTGTTGATCAGCGCCCTGGCCAGCTCCACCCGCCGGCATTCACCGATGGACAGCTCCGCCGGGTAACAGCCCTCCACGCCGGGCAGGCCCACAATCCCCAGGGCCTTCCTGGCCGCCAGACGGCTTTTGCGGCGCAATCCGCCCGCGTTGGCCGCCAGGAGAAGATTGTCCCAGATCGTGCGCTTGCGGATCAGCCGGCAGTCCTGGCTGACGATCCCAAAGCTGCGGGCCGCCCGGGCCCGCCAAGGGCCGATCAGGCGGGCGATATTGGCGCTGTCGAGATAGACTACCCCTTCATCCGGGGTAAGCTCTCCGCCGATCAGCTTTAAGAGCGTACTCTTGCCCGCCCCGCTGCTGCCGATCAGGAACACAAATTCCCCCTGCTCCACCGTGAAGTTGACCTCCTTCACGGCGTACATGGTTCGTTTCTCTTCCGTATACCATTTTGATACGTTTTCCAGATGTATTTCCGGCATCCTGCTGGCTCCTCTTGCTCCCGCGGGCTGCCGTCCGCCGGGACAGAAATTGGGTCCTATGCTGCCCGCCGCTGCGGGTTATCTCCGCGCAGGCGTGTCTGTCCCACCGGAAAACCCGGTGGAACAGACACGTCCTGCTTCATTTGTTCTTCTTGTAAAATGAGTTCTCGCCTGCCATACGGAAACTGACCCGCCGGTCCAGCTCCACCACCCGCTCCAGCAGGCGGCGGGCCTTCTGGGCCTGCTCCTGGAAGACGCGCTCCTCGTTGCTGTGGGGTTCCCCGCCTTTCAGCAGGGCGGAAATCCGCTCCCGGTCCTCACCCGACAGGCTCTCCCGGCGGGCTTTTCCGGCGCTGTCCACCTCTTCGAGATGGAGGACAGGTTCCTGGCGCATGGCCAGCAGCATCCGGGCGGCTACTTGGTCATTTCGGTCCAGGGCCTGTGCCAGCTGATGGGTCAGATCCTCCACTTCTCCAAGGAAGTTGTACTTCTTGCGCTCCAGGACAGTCAGATCCATCCATTCGCTGCCGTTCATTCTTGGCCCCGCTTTCCCTGGCTGCTGTTTTTCTCTGCCGTGTGGAAGGTATCCCGCAGATCCGCCAGCATGGGGCGAAGCGCCTCCAGCTCCTTTTTGTTCCGGCCGATCCTGATCCGGCCCAGCTGGTAGGTGAAATACTCATACATGCGGCTGAGATCCTTGCTGATCGGGTAATTGTGGTCTAGCGTCTCGTCCAGATAATTGATGATATCCACACACCGGTCGACGGCCGCTTCAAAGGTGGGGAAATCCTCCCTATCCAGTGCGATGGTCGCCATAGTTGCCCGCTTGACCAGCTCATCGTACAGCAGCAGCAACAGCTCGCCGGACGTCATGGAATTGACGGACTGCTGCTTATACTGCTGGTAGCCTCTCATATCCATATGAGATACCGTTCCTTTCTATTCTAGGGAGATCAGCCGCCCATCAGACCGGCCAGGGTGGAGCTCTGGGAATTCATCTGGTTGATGAGCAGCTCCAGGCGGCTGAACATGCTGGTATAGCGGTCCACCTGGCTGGAGAGCTTATCCTGCCACTTTTCAATATCCGTATTGATGCGGTCGATCTGCTTCTGCCACTCGTTGCTGAGCAGGGTGTTGGAGCGCAGGGGGGTGCCCGCCTGCTGGACCAGGATGCCCTTGACTGCGCCATCCAGGCCGGCGTAGCGGTCGAGCTGGGTCTTCAGGCCCTGCATCAGGCCGTCGGTGCCGCCGCTGGAGGCCGTGCGGGTAAAGATATCCTGCACCGCGTCGGGATCGCTGTCGAGCATCTCCCGCAGCTTGGTTTCATCCAAAGCGAGATAGGAGGAACCGTCGGTGCCGTCATAGCCGATCGTGATGCCCATCTTCGAGAGGGTTGCGCTGTCTGCACCGGTGGGGGAGAAGACCTCGCGCATCCGCTGGTACAGGTTGGAGAGGTTGGAATCACCGAACAGCAGGCCCTGCTTGGCTTTCTCCTCGTAGTTGGCGATGGCGCTCTCGCTCATGCTGGCCTTATCCTCGTCGGTGAGGGGCTCGTAGGTGCTGAGCGCGCCGCTGGAGTTCTTAGCCGGCATAGTGGCATAGGCGGTGCGGATCGCCTTCATCATATCGTTGTAGTCAGTGACCATGGACTTGATCGCGTCCACGATCTTGTCGGAGTCGGTGCTCCGCTCGAAGGTCACGCCTTCGGGGGCCTTGCTGGCGGGGTCAGTGTGGTCATAATCCTCGTTAAAGGTATCCTTGAAGGTGATGGTCATCCCGTCGATATCCACGCTGTTGGAGCCGCGGGTCATCGTCTGGGTGGTGCCGTTGATGGTGACGGTGAACTCAGCGTCCGTGCCCGCCTTGTAGTCGGCGCTGCTGATCACATTCCCGTCATCCCCAATGGTACTGCCGAACAGCGTACCGGCCAGGCCGCCCTTGATTTCGATCTTGTTCTCCGAGCCGGTCTCCTTGCTGCTGAAGACAAACTGACCGGTGGTCTTGGAATAGCTGACCCGCACGCCAGCCTCGGAGGAATTGATGTCGTTCATGATGTCAGAGAGCTTGGCGTCTTTGCCGTAGCTGCCAATGGTCACGCCGTTGATGACGAGATCCTGCTTGGCGCCCTCATCCTTGAACAGGTTGTTGAAGTCAACATTGTCCTTGCCCACCAGCTTCTCGAGGGTATCGCTGGTGTTGAGGTAGTTGGTAGCGGTCTTACCGATGCCCAGGGCCTCGCCCACGCTGGTGTTGATGAGCAGGTTTGAGCCCTTGTTTTTTACGCTGAATTCCAGGCCCAGCTTGTTATCCGCCGCAGCCGCGTCCGAATTCTTTACCGTCACCTTGTCGCCGAAGGCGGCCTGGAGGCCCTCCTGGAGCTTCTTGGTATAGGTCTCCGCGAGTTTATCCTCGCTGACCGTCTCCGTCGAGCCGGCCTTCACCAGGGTGTAGTTCTTCTTTACTTCCTCGTCGAGGTCGTTGAAGCCGTACACAAGCCGGGTCTGGCCATACTTGTCCTTGACCATGTCTGCGGTGGTAAACTTGTACTGGTCCGAGCCGTCTTCACCCTTGACCTTCTCGATCTTCGGCATGTTGATGGTCTTGGTTGTGCCGTCGAGGTTGATGTTGAAGCTCTTCCCGGACAGGTACTCATAGGCGTCCTTCTGGGTGTCGAACTGGGTGGCGCTGTTGATGGAGATGGTGTTGGGCTTGGTCTGGCTGGCGTTGTCCAGGTTGCCCAGGTTCAGCACATCGCCCACGGTGCCGCTGGCGCCGGAGATATATACGCCGTTCTTGGCGGAGGTGGCGTCCTCGAAGGTCAGCTTGCCATACTGGTCCGCCGTGATCTTAATGCAGCTGTCAGCGGACTGCGTAGTGCCGTTAGAGAAGGTGATGTCCTGATCAGCCAGCTTCTCATTGATGAGCTTGGCCAGGGATTCCGCTTTCTCCTGGGCGGTCGTGCCGGTGATCTTGCCCTGGTCGGCCACCTCGTCGAAGCTGACGCTCACGGTCTTGTTGCCGTAGGTCAAGGTCAGGCTGCCGTTGAGGGTGCCCAGGTTGATTTTGTCGTTTGCCAGATCCAAGCCGGCGGCGCCATCCGCCCATGAGCCGGTGTTGGCGGCGCTGATGGTCTGGGAGTTGTCCTTCTTTGCCAGTGCGCCGCTTGCCGCATAGCGGGCGGCGGTGGCCAGGGTCTTCACGCTGTCCACACGCACATCGCTGTCCGTGCGGCCGGTAGCGGAGATCTTGCTGCTGTTCTCCCCCTTGGTCAGGTACTTGACGGCGCTGTTGAAGAAGGAGGCGCTCATCAGGTTGGTGCCGGAGGTGTAGGAGGTGTACTTGCTGGAGAAGGAAGCCATTTTTGCGATGATGCCCTGGTAGGCCTCCTGCTTCCATCCGATCTTCGTAGTCTGGTTGTTGAGCGTCTGGATCTTATTCTGGTAGCTCTTGACCAGATTTTCGATCATGCCCTCTGTGTCCAAGCCGCTGGCCAGCCCGCTGATAATATTTGCACTATTATACAGGCTGCTGGTATAGTTGCTGCCGCTGACACCATTAATAGACGCCATAATGATCTCTCCTTTTATTAAAAATTTACTGGTGAAAAAACTTTGAAAATTTCGCGGAAAAAAAGAAAATCCCTCTGTACTTTTTTATCGTCACATAGTATAGTAAAGTTAAGAGTCGCAGAAAAGATTTTACACAACGGAGGGGATATTTTGTCTGCTGTTATCGCAATCACCAATCAGAAGGGCGGCGTGGGCAAGACGACCACGGCCTGCGCCCTGCTGGCCGGGCTGCAACAGATGGGCCGCAGGGTGCTGGGCGTGGATCTGGACCCCCAGGGGAGCCTGGGCTTCTGCCTGGGCCTGGATATTGACAACTGTGCTACTGTCTACGATGTGATGAAGGGTTCCCGCCCGGTGCGGGAGGTCATCGTCCCGTCGGAGTGTGGGGATATTCTCCCGTCCAACATCCTGCTGTCCGCCGCGGAGCTGGAATTCAACCGCCCGGGGCGGGAATTCTTGTTGAAAAACGCCCTGTCCGAGCTTCAGGACGAGTATGATTTTATTATTGTGGATACCCCGCCGGCGCTGAACGTGCTGACGGTAAACGCCTATGTTGTGGCCGACGGGCTGGTCATCCCGATGGCGCCGGAGATTTTGAGCCTGCTCGGCGTGGCCCAGATCCGGGAGACTATTGATACCGTCCGCCGCTGCTATAACTCACGCTTGAAAGTGCTGGGCATCCTGCTCAATAAATATAACCAGCGTTTTACCCTCAACCGGGAGGTCCTGGAAATGGCCGGGCAGATTGCCGAGCAGCTGGATACCAAGGTATTTGAGGCCAAGATCCGCACCAGCGTATCCGTGGCAGAGGCCCCGGCCCACGGGGAGAGCGTCCTCACCTATGCCCCCTCATCCAAGCCGGCGGGGGACTTCCGCCTTCTTCTTGACGAGGTTATACGGGAGCTTGCTTCTCCCGCACGCTAGAACTTTTCTAATCTAAGGAGAGATCACCCATGGCAACAGCGAAAAAAGGCGCAAAAAGTAACAAGACAGCCCATGTGCTCAACCTGCTGACCGCACCAGGCGCTGCAAAGGAGGCTCCTGCGGAGCCCACGCCAGAGGATGAGGGCGTACCGCAGACGGTGATTCCGGCGGAAGTCCCGGAGACTGCCGGCCGGCCGCTGGCGCCTCCTGTCCTGGAGGTCGCCCGCTCTAATGACGCGCAGATCTCCTTACAGATCAAAGACGCCCTGGAGAATGAGCTGCTGGCTGAGACCGGAGAGGATCTTATGGCCCCTCCCTCGGAGGCGGAACCTGTCCAGACTGCGGAGCCTGCTCCTGAGCCCGTCCCAATACCGGAGCCGGCTCCTGCTCCGCAGCCTGCCGCTATCGGCGGCAAGCTCTCCCAGGAGGACATCGAGCGGATGCTCGCGGGTGGTATCCCGGAAAGTGAACCTGCTCCCTCCCCCAAGCCGGAGCCCGCTCCTGCTCCGCAGCCCGCCGCCACCGGCGGCAAGCTCTCCCAGGAGGACATCG
>JAAWKB010000022.1 GCA_022797115.1 Oscillospiraceae bacterium | reverse complement strand
GTTCTCCGCTATTCAATTTTCGTAAATCTACGTGTTCCATGCTGTCTATTTTACCACTTTCTGCATCTTTTTTCTAGATTGTTTTTCAGAAGTAATATTACAGGCATACTCATGCGCATCCAGCTCATATGGTAGATTTTCATAGGCACAAATAAAATATTCTTCCTCCCCGGAAAGATGGCAGTTTTTCCATTTTCCGTTTATCAACTTAAAACAATTCCCGTTATATAATATGACGTAATGGATGCTTTCCTGTATAGAACTGTTGAACCGTTGGGGGCAGCTATACTGTACAGCGTGTCTCAATTCATGGTAAAAATAATAAAATACCTCATAATCTGGCCTACTCCCCAGCATTCGTTTATTTATAAACAAGGTCCTAACAGTGAGCCAAAAGCATCCTCATATCCAGGAGGCATAGAATATGAGAGTTCTAGATTAAGCTGGTTCTCTTTTATATAAGAGGAAAAAAGTTTCTCTAATTCAAATTCCATCTGTTCTCATCTCCAAACAATGTCAACCCCTAATATAGCAGTTTGACACACATTGCAAAATTTGTTTCCCACGATTTGACAAGCCATCCTGCATGTGTTATGCTGATATAAATTGATGAAAAGGAGGAACCTTCTATGTCCCTGGAAAACACAAAAACAATGGAAAACCTGCGTACGGCTCTGGCGGGTGAATCCATTGCCCGCAACAAGTACACCTACTTTGCTCAGGTGGCCCGGTCCAGCGGCAACGATGTCGTCGCTGACGCATTTGAGCAGATGGCAAAAAATGAGATGATGCATGCCAAGTTCTGGTTTGAACAGATCTTCGGCAAACCTACCGACCCTGTGGAGTGCATCATGCAGGCAGCACGGGGCGAGTACAGCGAATGGCACGACATGTATCCTAAATTTGCCCAAGAGGCCCGCGAGGATGGCTTGGAAGAAATTGCCGTCATGTTCGAGAAGGTGGCCGCAATTGAGCGCAGCCATGAAAACCGTTTCATGATGCTGCTGGCGGAGATGAATCGGTCTGGGGCGGCACCTGCGGCTGCTGCGGAAACACCCGTCCCCAAGCAGAAGAAGAACGGATACCGCTGCCAGTTCTGCGGTGCAGTTTTTGAACAGCGGCCCGATGTGTGCGACACCTGCGGGGCCATTGGCGCTTTTGAGTTTATTGAATACTACGAATAAACGATTACATCAGTGCTTTTTCCGCTTATTCAAGAATCTATAAAAAGCAGGCAGCCCGTAAGCTGCCTGCTTTTTCAATCCATTTAATCAGTCCGCATCAGCGGGGGCAGGGGTCGGAGCCAACAGGGCCCGGATGGACAGGGAGATCTTCTGCTTCTCCTCGTCCACGGCAGTGATCTTTGCGTCAACCACCTGGTTCTCGGACAGGACGTCGCCGGGCTTCTCAATGCGGTGATCCGCAATCTGGGAGATATGGATCAGGCCGTCTACGCCGGGAACCACCTCGGCAAATGCGCCGAAGGTCATCAGCTTTACGATGCGCACAGAAGCCACATCGCCGGCCTTATAGGTATCCATGAACACCTGCCAGGGGTTGGTGCTGCGATCCTTCACGCCAAGGGAAATCTTCTTCTTCTCAGGATCGAAGGAGATGACATACACCTCCAGTGTATCGCCAATGGCCACAACCTCATTGGGGTGCTTGATGCGGCTCCAGCTCAGGTCGGTAATATGTACCATACCATCCACGCCGCCGATATCCACGAACACGCCATAGCTGGTCATGCTCTTGACCGTACCGGTGTAGCGCTTACCCACCTCAATATTGGCCCAAACCTCGGCGGCAGCGGCCTGGCGGGCCTCCTGCTGGACAACCTTGATGGAGCCTACCACACGGCGGCGGGCGCGGTTGACCTCAGTGATGCGCAGCTTGACACGCTTCTTAACCAGCTCAGTCATAGCCGCATCACGGGGCAGGCCGGACTGGGAGGCGGGGATAAATACCCGGACACCCTTGACGGATGCCACGATGCCGCCTTTATTCTCCTCCGTCACGATCCCTTCCATGACTTCCTTGTTGGCACAAGCCTCTTCGATGTTCTCCCACACCTTGACAGCGTCCACACGCTTCTTGGACAGCGTAGCGACGCCCTCCACATCATTGACGCGAATGACGAACAGCTCCACCTGATCGCCAACCTTCACCACGTCCTCGGGCTTTACCGAAGGATCGTCCGTCAGCTGCTCTACAGGAATGTAGCCGGCTTGCTTACAACCCAGGTCCACATGGACTTCCGTGGGGGTAATGGCGGTGACAACACCGGTTACCTTATCTCCTGTATTTAAAGTATTGGTGTACTGCTCCACCAATTCGGCAAAATTTTCCATGCCCTCGCCCTGGATTTTTTCTTCACTCATCGTCTTTTTGACCTCCTTTATGATGCTCGCAGGTGTGGATGCCCCCGCCGTCAAACCAACCACGCGGCATCCGGACAGCTCCGCCCAAGGCAGCTCGTCCGCACTTTCGATCTGAAAAACACGGGAGCAGTGCAGGCGGCAGATCTCTGTCAGGTGCTTTGTATTGGCGCTTTGGGGATCACCAACCACCACCATAGCGTCCACCCTGGCGGCGAGGAGAGCCGCTTCCGATTGACGTGTATGCGTAGCATCACATATTGTATCAAAGATTTTTAGATTTGTACACTGTTTTTTTAGAATTTTCAAAGAACTTTCCCAAACTTCCCGCCGTAGCGTGGTCTGGGAGACTACTGTGAGGGCTGTTTCCCCAGCAGCCGCAATGCTTTCCGCCCATTCTGCGATCTCATCCGGGCCAGAAAATACCACCAAGGAGCTGCACCATCCCCCCACCCCCTGGACCTCCGGATGGTTGGGATCGCCGATCATCACCGGCTGTCGGCCCTCATCCTGCGCCTCCTTGACCAGCTGCTGAACATGGGCCACCCGGGGACAGGTGGCATCTACAATCGCCGCACCGCGCCCAGAGAGCGTGTCATAGACTGCACGGCCCACCCCGTGGGCCCGCAGCAGGACGCTATCCCCCGCCTGCGCCTCATCCGGATGGGAGAGGGCTGTCATCCCCTGCTCTGCCAGCGCACCGGTAACATGCTCATTGTGAATGACGCTGCCCAGCATCCGGGGCCTTTGGGCAGTGCCTGCCAGCTCCCAGGCCATTTTTACCGCCCGTGCCACGCCAAAGCAAAAACCGGCGCTTTTTGCCTCGATCACTTCCATCCGTCTACCTCGCCAAGCTCATAGATACGCCGCAGGATCTCCCCTGCTGCCTGCCGGTTCTCATCCACCGTGGGCCGGCGGCCGGCAACGGAGGGGCTGTAGGGCTCGCCAAAAACAATCGTGGTTCGCCGCAAAAACTTATGTTTCCCACCGCAATAGACTGGGACCATGGGGGTTTGGGTGCGTGCCGCCATGACTGCCACGCCCCCTTTAGCCTCGCCGCCGCCCTCAGTATCCACGCGGGTTCCCTCCGGGAACACAAGCAGGCGGCAACCATCGTTAAGGGCCCGGATGGCGGTCTTCATAGCGGTCAAGTCATTCCCGCCTCGCTTCACTGGAAAAATACCCGCCTTTTTCAAAAGCCAGCCCACAACGGGAATCCGGAACAGCTGGTCCTTTGCCATCACAGTCAGCCGGGAATCCACCGGCAGCGCGATCGCAATCAAAAACGGGTCCCAGCCGCTGACATGGTTGGCACAAAGCAACGCCCCGCCCTCCGGCAGATTCTCCAGCCCCACCACCTTATGGGGGAAGAACAGACGGATGAAGGGCGCAATAATCGTATAAATCACACGGTAAAAACGGTTCATAGTCCAGTCCGCTCCTTGATGATTGCCAGGACCTGCTGAAGGCTCTGCTCAAATGTATTTCCTGTGGTATCCAGCCGCACAGCCCCTTCTGCCGGCCGGAGTGGGGACGCCGCCCGGTGGGAGTCGTTATAGTCCCGCTGCTCGATCTCCTGCAAAAGCTCATCAAAGCCTTTGGGGGTCCCCCGCTCCATCAGCTCCTTATATCGCCGCCGCGCCCGATCCTCCGCACTGGCGGTGAGGAAAATTTTTACATCCGCATCTGGCAGGACTACAGTACCAATATCCCGGCCATCCATCACAACGCTATACTCCCACGCCATACGCCGCTGCATCTCCAGCAAAAAAGCACGCACCTCCGGTAAAGCGGAGACATGGGATGTAAACATAGAAATCTCCGGCAGGCGGATCTGTTCCGTCACATCCTCGTCGTTCCGGTACATCCGCTGGAGTCCGTCTTCTCCGTAGTCCATGGAGATCCGCAGCTCCGGCAACAGCGCGGCCACCGACGCAGCGTCCGTCGGGTCAATACCGCTGCGGTAGGCGTGATAACCCACTGTGCGGTAAATGGCTCCGGTATCTACATAAACAAGCCCCAAAGTCCGTGCTGTGCGCCTGGCAATCGTACTTTTCCCTGCCCCGCTGGGGCCGTCGATGGCAACCGATATCTTTTTTTCGTTCTCCATGGTACTTCCCTTCTTTGCGTCAAAGCGCAACTTCTTATCCTTTGGCGTGCCCCGCAGCTGACATGCCCGCCAGCCGCCCTGTAGACCACGCAATTTGCAGGTTAAATCCGCCTGTGTAGGCATCAACATCCAGAACCTCCCCTGCGAAGTACAGTCCTTCAAGCAACTTCGATTCCATTGTGGAGGGGTTCACCTCCTTCACCGATACACCACCGGAGGTGACAATCGCCTCATCCACAGGCCGGGGCCCTTCGATCTCCAGCGGCAGCGATTTCATCACCGTCAAAATACTCCGCCGCTGCCCTTTGGTCAGATCGTGGATTTTCTGGTGTGGGTTGATCCCTGTCAGGCTGACAAAGGGCGCAATCATCTTTTTCGGCAGAAGGTCGCCCAGCCCGTTTATCAGGTCACTGTTTTGATATTTGGTGAAATCCGACACCAGCCGTTTATCCAAGGACTGCTCATCCAGCGCGGGCTTCAGGTCAATCTCCATCCGGTACGGTTTCTTGCCAAACTGCCGCATGTGGGCAGAAGCGGACAGTACCACGGGCCCGCTGACACCGAAGTGTGTAAAAAGCATCTCACCAAAATCTGTGTAGACCCTCCGGTTTCCTTCAAATACCCGCAGTGACACATTGCGCAGGCTCAGCCCCTGCATCTGTGCGCACAGATTGCCTTTGGTGCAAAGCGGAACCAAGGACCCCCGGGGCTCCACAATCGTGTGGCCCACCAGCTGGGCCAGCCGGTAGCCGTCCCCTGTGCTGCCGGTCAGCGGATAGCTGACCCCGCCAGTAGCAATGACCACCTGGCCTGCTGCATACTCCGCCTGACTGCCCTTGACACCTGCCAGCCGCCCATCCTGGAGAACCAGCGTTTCGGCCCTGTCCCGAACCAGGCGGACATCTAGCCTCCGCAACCGTTTTTCCAATGCGCCGCTCACATCGAAGGCCCGGTCAGACACAGGGAACACCCGGTTCCCCCGCTCTGTCTTCAGTGGGACACCCAGTTCCGTAAAAAAGGCCATCACAGCGGAGCTATCAAATTGATAGTAAGCACTGTAAAGGAATTTGCCATTACGGGGTACAGACTGCAAAAACTGCTCTGCATCACAGCTGTTGGTTAGGTTGCACCGGCCCTTACCGGTAATATTCAGCTTCTTCCCCAGCCGCTCGTTAGGTTCAAGAAGGCAGACTGCCGCACCGCACTCCGCTGCGGTAATAGCGGCCATCATCCCGGCGGGGCCGCCGCCCACCACTACTACATCAACTTTCATCGCTGTACCCAAATACGCCATACTCATCCCAGATGCCCTCCAGTCGGTTGAAAATCTGGGAGATGTCTGCGTCCTTCCTATGCCCTGCGGCAACAATAATGGCATTGAGCAAACTGAATGGGGCGACCAAAGAGTCTACAAAGGAGATCATATCGCTGTGGGCCATCAGCACAGCAGAGGCCATCGGGGAGAGCGGTGACATGGCACTGTCAGTAATCGCAACGACGTCCGCTCCCCTGTCGCGGGCAAACTGCACCCCTTTGACCGTGGCCTTGGAGTAGCGTGGGAAACTGATGCCAACCAGCAGATCCCCCGGCCCAATGCGGAGCGTACTCTCCAAAATATCTCCCGCGCTGTTGCTTGTCACCAGGGTGACATTCTCAAAGATCAGGTGGAGATAGAAGTGGAGATACCCAGCCAGGAAGGAGCTGGACCGGACCCCCAAGATATAGATATGCCGTGCTCCCATCAGTTTATCCACCACGGAGGTGAATGCGCTGCGATCCACTTCGTCAATGGCCATACGAATTTTCTCCATATCCATCTGCAAAACAGAGGCGACCACATCTGAACTGAACAGGCGGTCATTGGAGGTCTGGATGCGCTGGATGGAAGTCAGCTTGCTGCGGACCATCTCCTGCAAAGCCTTCTGCATGGCGGGGTAGCCGTCATACCCCAAGGTGGAAGCAAAACGGACAACAGTGGATTCGCTGACATCCACCAGTTTGCCCAGCTTGCTGGCAGTCATGAATGCCGCCTTATCGTAGTCGGAGAGGATATAGGCCGCGATCCGCTTTTGCCCCTTGGAAAAATCCGCCATATTCTCCTGAATCGTATGTAATACGTCCTTCTGCATCACTGCCTCCTTGGTGATCCGTTCAGGCTCGCCAGTTCCTCCGGCGTCAGACACCGCCAACGGCCCTGGGGGAGATCCCCCAGCTCCAATGCCCCCTCCCGAACACGTACCAGGCGGGAGACCTGGAGCCCCGCCAGACGGCACATGCGGCGGACCTGCCGGTTTAGACCCTGATGGATCGTGACGGACAGAACCCATGTCCCCCGCCCACGCGCCAAAACCGCCACCCTGGCGTGAGCGATTGGCGAGCCGTCCTCCAGTGCGGTCAGCCCGGCCAAGCGCGCCGGGCTGCCGGCCAACTGGCCAGTGACAGTGACATGGTATTCCTTTTCTGTCTGATGGCTGGGGTGGGCCAGCTGCTGGGCGAAAGCCCCGTCGTTGGTCAGCAGCAGCAGGCCCTCAGAATCCATATCCAGGCGGCCTACCGGGTACACCCGCGCACCGCAGGATGCGACCAGCTGGTCCACCGACGGGCGGCCCCGCTCATCGGAAAGGGTGGTTACGACCCCGCGGGGCTTATTGAGCATTAAATAGAGCTTTGGGGATTCGGCGGCAACCAAAACACCGTCGAGCTGGATCACATCCTGTTCCAGATCCGCCTTGTCCCCCAAGCCGGCAGGGACGCCATTGACCGTGACGCGGCCAGCTTTTAAAAGCTCCTCCGCCTTGCGGCGGGAACAGACGCCTGCGGCGGAAAGGATTTTTTGCAATCGCTCCATGGACACCTCTTCTTGTGCAATCGAACAGACCTAACGACCTCCTGTCCGGAACAGCCGCCCCCACCATCCGGAACCGCCTGTCTCATCCTCTTCCCGTATAGCAGAGGGGGCAGAAGCCACCATATCTACGCTGGCCACCTCTTCCCCATCCAGATAGGCGCACACCTCGCCAATCACTTGGCCTGGAATGACAGGGGCTGCCACAGAGATGGGGGCGCGGGCAATCACAGTCAGCTGTTCATCCCCTGTCAGCGGGTAGCACAGGTCTTCCGCTGCGGCCAGCGGGACTGAGGCGGAGGTTCCCCCACAGACCAGGACGGATGAGAGTACCCGCCCGCCTGTCACGGCGGTCTCCAGCCGGTAGGCGGAAAAACCATGGTCCAGCAGTGACATGTGGTCGTTCCAGTCGTCGCCGTCGTTGAGTGTAACGCACACCAGGGTCATCCCCTCACGCTGGGCGGCGGACACCAGCGTCCGCCCGGCTGCCTTAGTAAATCCCGTCTTCACACCAATGCATCCCTCGCACAACCGCAAGAGCTTGTTGTGGTTGGACAGGTATCGCTCGCCAATAGTTATGGAGGCGGTGGAGACGATCCGGCGGAAATCATGATTTGACAGCGCATAGGCCGTTAGTATTGCCATATCCCGGGCGCTGGAGTAATGGCCCTCCGCGTCCAAGCCGTTGGGGTTGGCAAAATGGGAGTGTTCCATCCCAAGCCGTGCCGCTGTCTCGTTCATCAGGGCGACAAAGTCCTCTGTCTCGCCGCTGACACAGTGCGCCACCGCCAGAGCCGCGTCGTTGCCGCTGACCAGCATCAGGCCATAGATCAGCTCCTCCAGCCGCAGCTGATCTCCGGGCTTGAGGTACATTGACGACCCCTCCGCCATGTCCTGGGCCGTTACAGTGTAGGGCATTTGCAGCTCCCCGTGTTCCAGGGCCACTACGGCGGTCATGATTTTGGTAATGCTGGCGATCAGTCTCTCCTCGTCAGCATTCTGCTCATAGAGCACCCGCCCGCTCCGCTGTTCGATCAGAACAGCGGATGCGGCAGATGTATTGATAGCATTTGCCTGACAAGCAAAAATACTTAACAGAAAAAAGGCACATAATAAGATCCGCCAAGAACCTGGTCTGGACATATCCGGCCCACCTCCGACATATTGGGATGGGCTTAGTATGCCACGCTTGGTCCATCAAAAAACACGAAAAACCTTCCTGCCATGCCAGACGGTATCAGCAGGTCTCCTCTACCGGCGGCGTTTCCTCCTCCGGTTTTTTCCGGTCATGAATCAAACCCGTGACACGGTCAAACATATCCGGCACCATCTCCGCAATGCGGTCTACAGTATTCATGGCGGGGATAGCTACCGGCATCACCCTGGTCACGCCGTCCTTGACGATCAGGAACGCCACCGGCTCAATCCGCACACCAGTCCCCATAGCACTGCCCAAAACATTGGGGTCTGCCTCAGCATTCTTCTTATTTCCAAAGGCCGTCCCGCCGCCGCCAAAACCGATGCTGACGCGGGAGATGGGGATGAGGGTTACGCCGTCCGGCGTCTGGATTGGCTGGCCAACAATTGTATTGGTGTCTACCAGCTCCCGCACCTTCGCCATGCTCTCCTGCATGATCTCACTGAGGGGATTTTTCTTCTCCATATCCATATACTCCTTTCAATGGCCGGTCCAGGCGGCCTCCTGTTCGCTCTCCATGTCAACCGGGCCCCGCCGCTTGTCTATACAGCGGCCTGCTCTGCCGGCTCATCCTCTACCGGGGGCGGAGACGCCAGTCTCCGGAATCTCCAAAACCACTTCAGAAGGCTCCCTCCAGCGCGGATTCCCACCGATACTGCATCCCACGGGCGGAGGGATATGCCCACATCTGCAATGCAGTCCATCCCATTTGATGTGAAATCCAAAAACAGCTGGATGTCCTGCTCCTCAATCCGGAGCAGATGGTGGATGGGCGGCAGCACCCCAGCCAGCACGGCCTCCAACCTGCCATACAGCAGTGCGGTGTCCGCCGGGTCTGCCCCAGCGACCAGGATGTGGAGCTTCAGCGGCTCCACCCGTATCCGCCGCCCCACCCGGCGCAAGGCGCGCAGCAGGATTGGCGGCAGGGCCTCCAGGCTGTAAAAAATCTGCTCACGATTTATCTTTGCCCGGGGTTTCTTTTTTTTCTTCTTCTGCGCTTTTTTCGGTTTCTTTTCTGGTTCTTTTTCCGGCTCTTTTTCCAGTTCCTTTTCTGGGACACTCTCATCTGCTGCGTCCACCGAGCTTTCCTTCTGCTCTTTCCTGGCTGGCGGGAACAGCTGGAACTTTACCGGCCCATAACGGACCCATGCCGAGATCTCCCCCTGGTCATAGGATGCCCTGACATGGACCGGGAGGCAGAGTACAATCACCAGCGCCAAAAGCAGGACACCTATGATGCACAGGATGATAGTTCCAATCAAAGCTTCCACACCCCTTTCCGCCAGTTACGCCTGCCCACCCTCCAGCGGCATGGCGGGCTCTTCCCCACCGGCCGGATACATCTGCCCTTCCGTCTCAAATCCTGGCAGGGGTGGCAGCTCATCCAGGGATTCCATGTGGAATGCCCGCAAAAATGCCTGGGTCGTGCGGTAAAGCCGGGGCCGTCCAGGCACCTGAAGCCGCCCGCACTCCTCAATTAACTTCCGCTCCAGCAGCAGCCCTACTGTGTAGGCGCTGTCCACCCCGCGGATTTGATCTACATATGCCCGGGTAGTTGGCTGGTAGTAGGCGATGGCGGCCAGTACCTCCAGCGCCGGTTGGCTGAGCTTGGCAGGCCGCCGGACTTCAAAGGCCCGCCGGATCGCGGCGGCGTAGTCCGGCGCCGAGCACAGCTGCCAGGAATCCTCCATATGAAGCAGCCGGATGCCCCGCCGCTCAAAGGCGTAGTAGTCGCCAAGGCTCTGCAGGGCCCGCTCTGTCTCATCCCGGCTGGTTTCCAGGGCCATACAGATCCGGTCAATATGTACAGGTTCCCCCGCAGCGAACAAAATCCCCTCCGCCGCCGCGGCTAATTCTTTCGTATCCAATCCGTGTTACCGCCTTCTCCTGGGATAGGTAGGATTCCCTATATATATGGGAATGTATCAAATCAAACTATTTGTGTCACAATTGGTTCGCGCTGCCTTTACAGGGAGAGCAGGTCCGTCCCCTCCCCTGTTGGCGTTATGGTGCAATCGCTCTCGCCGCCAACCAGGTAGATGATTCGGGCCTTGCACAGCTCCAGCACAGCCAGGAATGTTGCCACAACCTCGCTGCGGCTGCGGCTCCCCCGGAACAATAGCCGGAAACTGGTGATTCCCCGGCGCAGCCGGTCCAGAATCTCCCCCGCCTTACTGGATACGGGATAGGGCTCCTGCCGGACGATCTCAGAGAAATTACTCAGCGGCGGCGGCATACGCCGTTCCTCACGGTCCGCAATCTCCCCCATAGCCGCCAGCAGGTCGGCCGGCGCATGGCTGTATTCGCAGGACGTCCCCTGTTCCATGGGCTCCGGGTTCTTCACCAAAATATCCCGCCCAAACTCCCCCATAGGCTCCAGGATGGCCGCAGCATACTTGATCTTAGCGTAATTCTCGTTGTTGCGCCGCTCCTCCAGGGAGCGGATCAGTTCCTCCATCTCACTCTGGGCCTCCGCATCCTCCAGGGATAGGAGCATCCGCGTCTTGATGAACATCAGCTGCGCAGCCATGGTGATAAACTCGCTGGCCACCTCTAAATCCATCTGCTGCCGCCGCTCCAGGTAGGCCAGATACTGCTCCAGAATCAGGGCGATTGGGATGTCCTGGATCTCAATTTTGTTTTTGCCAAGCAGGTACAGGATCAGGTCCAGCGGGCCTTCAAAATCCTCCATACCCTCCTTGCTGTGTACAATATGCTCCAGTTTATAGACAGGACCGTCCATCCAGCCACCTCAATGTCCAAAAAATAACCCGGCCATCCACAGGAATACCGCCTCAATCCCCTGGGAGAGAAGGCCGCCCCCTACATCCAGCCAGACCAGCAGCAGCAGGGCCAGCATCCCGAACCGCTCATAGCGCATCAAGGTGTAGTAGGCCCGCTCCGGCAGCAGGGAAAAGAGCACCTTTGACCCGTCCAGAGGCGGGATGGGGAGCAGGTTGAACAGCCCAAGCCCGATACTCAGCATGGCTGTGGTCTGTAGGAAATAGAAGACCCACACCATAACCGCCCCCACCTGCTCCGCCTGATAGATCAGAGAAGCCAGAAACAGCATCACAAAGGCCAGCAAAAAGTTGGAAATCGGCCCCGCCAAAGCGGTAGCAGCCATACCAGCCTTTGGATTTTTAAAGTATCGCATGTCTACCGGCACCGGCTTTGCCCAGCCGAAGCCGCAGATAAACATGGACGCAAGCCCCATCCAGTCGATGTGGTGCAGCGGGTTGAAGCTCAGCCGGTGCATCTGCTTGGCGGTGGGGTCTCCCAGGGCATAGGCCGCCAGGCCGTGGCAGGTCTCGTGGATAGTCAGGCACACCAGCACCCCCAGCACACGCTGGAGGGCAAAGAGCAGCCCGCCCCAGTCAAATTGTTCCCCAATCGTTTGCAGATATCCCAGCATGGCGTCCCTCTTGTCCCCCGGATGGTTTTCCGGTTCAGTATAGCAGATTTTCCAGCCGATTACAAGCGTCGCGGTGACAAAACTCCGCATTTGTGTCCAATTTGTTGCAGGGTCCGCCGCCGGTGGGGCCTGCCCCCAGGACAGCTTAAAGAAAACTTATAAATTTCCCCGCTTTCAATTTAATGGAATCCCTTGTACAATAAAAGCATAGAGAAACAAAGGAGGCATGGTCGTATGAGCGAGCGCCGGCCATTGACGCACAGGCAAAAGCAGTGGATCGCGGGGACAGGAATTGCCCTGTTCGTACTGCTCTCCATCCTGATCTGCTGGTTTGCCGGCAGGCCCTTGATCCACTTTGCCAAGGAACCGGAGCTGTTCCGGGACTGGGTGGACCGGCAGGGCGTATGGGGGCCGCTGCTGTTTATGGGGATGGTCATCCTACAGATTGTAGTGGCTGTCATTCCCGGCGAACCGCTGGAAATTGTTGCTGGCTACGCCTTCGGCGCGGTGGAGGGGACGCTGCTGTGCCTGCTGGGGGCTTTTGTAGGCCGGGTCGCCGTATTTCTGCTGGTGCGCCGGTTCGGGACCCGGGCGGTGGAGGTCTTCTTCCCGCTGGATAAGCTCCAATCCCTGGCATTCCTGCAAAATAAACGGCGGCTTACCTTCTGGGTGTTTTTCCTCTTCTTCCAGCCGGGTACGCCGAAGGATGTCCTGTGCTACATTGTGGGGCTGACCGACCTGCCCCTGGCCAGCTGGCTGATCATCAGCGCGTTTGCTCCGATCCCCTCCATTGTCACATCCACCATCGGCGGCGATGCCTTGGGCATGGGCAACTACACCTTTGCCGCCATCGTATTCCTGATCACTATGGCAGTCAGCGGCCTGGGCCTGCTGGCGTATCGCGCCATCTGCCAGGCGCGGGAAAGGAGCGAATCATGAGTGCGCTGACTGTTCTGCAAACCATCAACCGGGTAATCGGCGTCCTGTTCCTTTTGTGCTATTTTTATCAATTCCTGTATGTCCCCGTGGCGCTGCGCCGGAAAAAGCGTGCGGCAGCGGATGGCACGATCCGGCGGTATGCTGTGCTGATCTCCGCCCGGAACGAGGAGGCGGTCATCGGCCAGCTGCTGGAGAGCATCCGGCGGCAGGACTACCCCAGCGGCAATTTGATCGCCTTTGTAGTTGCAGACAACTGCACTGACGCCACTGCCCAGGTTGCCAAGGACGCGGGGGCTGTGGTCTACGAACGCCGGGACCGGGTGCATGTGGGCAAGGGCTACGCCCTCAATTTCCTGCTCTCCCAAATCAGGGACAACTGGGGGGACGATTATTTCGACGGATACTTTGTCTTTGATGCCGACAACCTGTTGGCAGAGGACTATGTATCCCGGATGAATGAAGTCTTTGGCCCGGAACATCAGATTGTCACCAGCTACCGCAACTCCAAGAATTTCGGTGACAACTGGATTTCCGCTGGCTATGCCCTCTGGTTCCTGCGGGATGCTGCTTTCCTGAATGGCCCCCGCTCCCAGCTGGGGATCAGCGCGGTTGTTTCCGGGACCGGTTTCCTGTTTGGTAAGGACATCATGCTGCGCGCCAACGGCTGGCCCTTCCATTCCCTCAGCGAGGACACGGAATTTACAGTTCACAACATCCTGGAGGGAGAAAGGGTGGGCTACTGCGGCGAAGCGGAGATCTTTGACGAGCAGCCTACCCACCTGGGCCAGTCCGTCCGCCAGCGGATGCGCTGGGTGCGGGGCAATCTCCAGGTGTTCCTCAAGGAGGGCGGCCGCCTGACAGCGGGGCTGGCTGGGAAAAACGCCCTGAGCTGCTTAGACCTGCTCCTGTCCATCCCCCCTGCTATTGTGCTGACAGTGTGCGGCGTGGTGGTCGGACTGGCGTTGACTGTGATGGAGCTGCTGAGCGGCGGCCCGGTACTGCCCATGCTGGGGGCTACTTTGGCCTCCTTTATCGTGCCCTACCTGCTTCTGTTTTTCGCCGGAGCATTGACCACAGCAACCCAATGGCGGCATATCCATGCCAGCACATGGAAGAAGCTCCTGTATACCCTCACCTTCCCTCTCTTTATGACCACCTATGTCCCCATCACCATTCTGGCCTTGTTTGGCAAGGTTGACTGGAAACCCATTGAGCACCGGGCGGTAATGAATATCCAGGAGCTGAAATAAACGTACAAAAGGCCGGGCCCTGATAGGGTCCGGCCTATACCTTTATATTTAGGGGGGGGGCAGGCTTTACAGCCTGCCCCCCCTTCTGCGAATTTAGGAAATTTACAGTTTTATGCGGATTAGCCCAGCAGCTGGAGGACACCCTGGGGCACCTGGTTGGCCTGGGCCAGCATGGCCTGGGCGGACTGGATCAGGATGTTATTCTTGGTATAGGCCATCATTTCCTCGGCCACGTCAGTGTCGCGGATGTTGGCTTCAGCATCCTGGATGTTCTCCGCCATGACGGACAGGTTCTTCTGGGTGTGCTCCAGACGGTTCTGGATCGCGCCCAGGTCGCCGCGGGTGGCGGATACGTTGTTAATGGCATCCTTGATGACAGAAATGGCACTCTGTGCGCCGCCGATGGAACCGATATCCACACCGCCGATGCCAAGAGCATTCACGTGCATATCGTTAATGGACACATTCAGCTGGTTGAAGCTGTCTGCGGTGTCTCCGATCTGGAGCGTCAAACCAGTAGAACCGCCGCTCTGGCTGGTTCCGTTGGCAAGACCCAGATTTTGTGCAAAGGAACGGTCACCCACATCTTTGAAGCTGAAGGTTACGTCCTCTTCGCCGCCGTACTTGATGACAAAGTTGCCGTTGTCGCCCACAGTGACGGTGAAATCAGCCTTGGTCAGGCCGGTCAGGCCGGACTTCGGGTCATAAGTGCCAGCGGTCAGGCCGTTGGCGGTGTTCCAGGTGTCGATAGCGGTCTGGATATCCGTCTGCAGCTGGGTAGCGGCAGCGGTCATTGTGGTGGTGCCATCAGTAATCGCGCCAGTCATCTTGACGTCGACCTTGGTGCCGTTGATATCCATCTGGAAGACATCGTTAGCGGCAAGGGATTTGCCGTTATAAGTCAGCGTAGCCTTGTTGATGCTGGCAGCGCCGTTACCGGAGCCGCCCATGATAACGCCGCTCATGATACTTGTTGCAATGTCACCAATAGCGGCATTGCTGCCCAGGAAGGAGAACTCGGAATCCACACCCTTGTTGTTGCTCTTAATAGTCAGAACGCCGGTGGAATCCGCACTGACAGTGACGCTGGCATTTACCCCCTGGGCCTTGGCAGCATTGTTGATGACGCTCTCCAAATCCTTGGCAATGCTCTTGATGGTCTCGTCGGTAGCTGCAGAGAGATCGGAAGTCAGCTGGCCGGCCAGCTGCTTCGCCTCAAGGTTATTGGCCCAGTCAATGGTGACCTTCTTCCCGTCAATGGACAAATAGTCCTGAGTAGCCTTGGTTGCATCTGCGGCTGTCAGATCTGCTTTGATCGTAGCAGTAGTCATCTTGGCGGCCTCGGCGGAAGCGACATTTGCACCGCTGAAGGTGACGCCGTCAACGCTGATTTTTCCACCGCCCAAGGAGCCGTCCAGCAGCTTGATACCGTTGAAGTTGGCGGAGTCGGCGATACGGTTAATTTCACTCTTCAGAGAGGTCACTTCCTTCTGGAGGTTCTCGGTCAACTTCATTTTGGTAGGTGCCGTTGGCAGACTGGGTGGCCAGGTAGTCCATGCGGTTGAGCATGTCCTGGATCTCCTGCATGGCGCCCTCAGCGGTCTTTACCAGGGAGATGCCGTCCTTGACGTTCTTCTGGGCGGCATTCAGGCCGGTGATCTGGGCGCGCATCTTCTCGGAAATTGCCAGACCGGCGGCATCGTCGCCGGCACGGTTGATCTTGTAGCCGGAGGACAGCTTCTCCAGGTTCTTGGAGAGAGAAGAGGTGTTCTGGTTGTAGTTCCGGTAGGCGTTCATCGCCATAATATTATGCTAAATTCTCATTGTTACGTCTCCTTACGAATTTTTTATTGTGCAGCCGCATCCTACGTTTGCACATGTGGTGGTTGCCAGACAATCCGGACGCCGTGGCCTTTGGCACCCGTCTATTTGGCAGGTTCAGGAATATTTCAACCAGCTCGTCAGCCGGAAGAAACCTAAATAGGGAAATTGGACCGGTGCCCCTTGGGCGGCACATGGGCCAGATGCTCGGGCCGCTGCGCCCCTTCCCTCTCCAGCACTGTGCCGCGCACAATGGGGATTTCACGGGGGGCGTCGATTGCCAGATAGGACCGCCCGCCCTCCGAGCGATAGACCTGGACGACAATGTTGCCGTTGATGGTGAGGTACTCACCGGGGGTCAGGGATAGCTTTAACATGGCAGCCTCCTTCAATGTTCACGGCGCGGTTTCCTTCGCGCCTGGCGTGGGCCTGCTGTCCTGTCCAGAGAGGTATACCTTCCCGGACAGTTTTTATGGATTTATCAATAATCTGTAGAAATTTCAAGACGAACCGCCGCGTCATAAAACGTAGATTTCGGAATCCCGCAGCAGTCCGCCGCCTCCCGCAGGGTGATCTGCCTGCCGCGCCAGGCCCGGCGCAGGTCGTCGAAATTATCCGGCAGCACACGCATTGGGGGCCCAAAACGGACGCCCCTCTGTTTCGCCGCCGCAATCCCCTCGGCCTGCCGCTGCCGGATATTTTCCCGCTCCGTCTGGGCAACATAGCTGAGAAGCTGGAGGACAATATCCGCGATCAGCGTCCCTGTCAGGTCGCGGTTCTGCCGGGTATCCAGCAGCGGCATGTCCAACACCACAATGGCGGCGGCAATTTCCTTTGTAATCAGCCGCCATTCCTCTAAAATCTCCGTGTAGTCCCGACCCAGCCGGTCAATGCTCTTAACTACCAGAACATCGCCCTGCCGGAGGCGCTTGACCAGACGCCGGTAGCGGGGCCGCCGGAAGTCCTTTCCGGAAAGCTTCTCTACAGTAATGTTTTCCTCTGCCACACCAAACGACCGCATGGCGGCCAGCTGCCGCGCCTCATTCTGCTCCTGTGTAGATACCCGCACATAGCCATATGTATTGCCTGACATATAGAAGCCCTCCCTCTGTCAATTACGCAAAATGGCCGGACCCTACAAGGGGCCGGCCATTTTGCTATATGTTTTCCTCAACGCCGCGCCCTGCCGCTGGGCAAGGTGCAGATGCGCTCCAGATCGTAGGTCCGGCAAAACCGCCCGACCTCCAGGCCATGGTCTAAGTAGTCGATCAAAAGCATGGCGCAGGCACGGCTGTCGCTGCCCGCCTGGTGATGCTCCAACGGGATATCCAGATAGTCGCACAGGGTATTCAGCCGGTGGTTCGGCAGGCCCGGGTAGCACCGCCGTCCCATCTGTACCGTGCAGGCATAGGGGACTGTGCTTTTCCAGTCAACACAGTAGGCCCGCAGGCACTTAGCCAGCACGCCCATATCAAAGGGCGCGTTATGCGCCACCAGCAGCCCGCTGGAAAACACCGGCTCCAGATCCGCCCACAGCTGGGAAAAATCCGGCCCTTCCTCCGCCATGGCCGGTGTGATCCCGGTGAGGGCAATGTTGAAGGGATGGAAATAGGTCTCCGGATTTACGACTGTACTCAGCTCGTCTACAATCATGCCATTTTCCACCACGGCCACGCCAATTGCGCTCATACGGTCATTGCGGGCATTTGGCGTCTCCACATCAAAGACAATATATCGCCCTTTCATGGATGCAAATTGATCTGCTGAACCCACAGGTCTTTCCTGTCGATTGTCAGCGTTGCCATACTCAGCGACTTCCGGTAGCGCGGCCAGCCGCAGCTGCCGGGATTCAGCCACAGGCGGCCCTCTATCCAGTCCTCAAAATATTCATGGGTGTGCCCGAACACAATCACCCGCGCATCGTTAAGACTCCATGGGATATCCTCCCGCTTGTGGGCCATGGCAAACCCTACTCCGCCAATGGTGAAGGTCCGCTGCCTGGGCAGGCGGGACGCCCAACTGCTCCAATCGTTATTGCCTCGTACTGCCGTCAGCGGCGCAAGCTCCCCCAGCTCATCCCATATCTGCTCATTGTCAAAGTCACCAGCGTGGATAATATGGTCACAGCTGCGAAGAACGTCCAGCACCTCATCCCGCAAAAGGCCATGGGTATCCGAGATCACGCCCACCTTGATGCTCATGTTCCTCTCCTATCTGCACTCTGGCGGACAAGAGGCCGTCAGACGCATACATTTTTCCACTATTATACAGCAAAATGGTCTGAAAGTCAATGAATATTGGGGAAATCTGGCATATTTTTCTATGGAACCTGTGGAAAACGAGGTGGCTCCCCTTCCCGGCTGATATCAGCACAGAGGGCATGGCTGCGGCCATGCCCTCTGCTCGTCCTACGTCTGCTGTTCTGGTTGGGGGGTCCCCCCCAGCATGGCTTCAAATTCTTCCTCTGTCAAAATAGGGATTCCCAGCTCGTTGGCCTTACGGAGTTTACTTCCTGCGTTCTCCCCAGCGACCACATAGGCCGTCTTTTTGCTGACAGAACCGCTGGCCTTGCCGCCGCGGGCCTCGATCATAGCCGCCGCCTCATCCCGGGTAAACCGCTCCAGCGCACCGGTGAGGACAAAGGTCATCCCCTTGAACTGCTCCCCGGTGGGCTGTTGGGCCGCATCCATGGAGACACCCGCCTCCTTCAGACGGGCAATCAGGTGCTGGGACTGGGGGCTGTCCAGCCATTCACGGATATAGGCCGCTGTAATGGCCCCTACATCGTCAATTGCTGTCAGTTCCTCATCCTTGGCCTGTGCCAGGGCATCAAAGGAGCCGAAGTGGGAGGCCAACACCTTCCCCGCCTTCTGCCCCACCTGCCGGATGCCCAAAGCAAAGAGAAGCCGCTCCAGCCCCCGGTCCCGGCTGGCGGTAATGGCCTGCACCGCATTTTTTGCGGATTTCTTCCCCATCCGCTCCAGCTCCGCCAGCTGTTCCTCTGTGAGGAAATAGAGATCTGCCGGGGTCTTCACCAGCCCCCGGTCGATCAGCTGGCTCATCACCGCTGGGCCCATGCCGTCAATGTCCATCGCATCCCGGCTGGCAAAATGGGTCAAGTTCCGGTGGAGCTGGGCCGGGCATTCCGCGCCGGTGCAGCGGATGGCAGCCCCCTCCAGATCGCGGGCAACCGGGGCCCCGCATACCGGGCATGTTTCCGGCAGATGGTAGGGCTCCGTTCCCTCCGGCCGCAGATCCTTGAGGACCTCCACCACCTCGGGGATGATCTCCCCCGCCTTTTGCAGCACCACCGTATCACCAATCCGGATATCCTTTTCGTCAATGAAATCCTGGTTGTGTAGGGTGGCATTTGTCACAGTTGTTCCCGCCAGACGCACCGGCTCCACCACCACCTTTGGCGTCAGCACTCCAGTACGCCCCACCTGGACTACAATCCCAGTAACCCGGCTCGGTTTCTTTTCCGGCGGGTACTTATAGGCAATTGCCCAGCGGGGACACTTGGCAGTACTGCCTACCACTGCACGGTCTGACAAGCTATTTACCTTGACAACCGCGCCATCCATATCAAAGGGCAGCTCATCCCGGCTGTCCCCCAGGCGGACAATTTCTGCGTTAATTTGCTCTGCATTGGCAAATACCCCGCGGGGGATCGTCTGAAAGCCCTGGCTGGCTAAATAGTCAATACTCTCGCTGTGGGTCTGGAAAGCTCTGCCCTCCACAAGCTGAAGGTTGAACACCCGGATATCCAGCAGCCGCTTGGCGCAGACCTTTGGATCTAACTGGCGCAGGGAGCCGGCGGCGGCGTTTCGGGGGTTGGCAAAGGGCGCCTCGTCCTGCTCCTCCCGTTGGCGGTTGAGCTTGTGGAACACATTCTTGGGCATGAACACCTCACCCCGCACGATCAGCCGGGGCAGTTTCTCTGGCAGGACCATAGGGATGGACTGGATCGTGCGGAGGTTTTCTGTCACATCCTCCCCCACCCTGCCATCGCCCCGGGTCGCACCCCGGACGAACTCGCCATCCCGGTACTCCAAGGCCACGCTTAACCCATCCACCTTGGGTTCCACACTGTAGGCTACTGTTTCCAACGCATCCGCCATCCGCTGGGCAAACTCATCCACCTCATCGGGGGAAAATACATCCTGCAAGCTCTCCAAAGGGACTGGGTGCTCCACCTGCTGGAAACTCTCCAGGGCCTCGCCCCCAACCCGCTGGGTGGGAGAATCCGGCGTGATTTCCTCTGGGTGCTCCGCCTCCAGCTCCTCAAGGCGGCGGAGAAGGCGGTCGTATTCATAGTCGGGCATTGTCGGGTCGTCCAGCACATAGTAGCGGTAGCCGGCTGCGCTGAGGATCTCCCGCAGTTCCTTCATTTCGCTTTTGTAATCCATTCAAGTCTCCTTTTCTGGCTGAGCTCCTTTTTCCTGTAAGAAAAAGAATCAAAAAGAACTCTTATCTGTTTACGAAATACTGTCCGTCTATCCATTGTTGATGGAATACTCGTATGCCTCATCTTCCCCAGGTCTGCCGGAGTTAAAGTAGGTGTAGGTTCCCGGTACGTCGCCAATGATGACGGTCTCCGCAACAGAGAAGGAATTGGAAACCTGTGTGCTGGTGCGGAAACCGGGCAGAAGAATGGACATGGACACATCAACATACAGCAGGATGCGGTGGGTTGTCTGGTTGATACCAGCCTCGTCAAACTGGTTTTCAAAGCGGGCAGTACAGCTGCCGATCGACTGCATCCGGATGCTGATATTGGGCCCCCGGCCCACCAGGAGTGCCGAGCCGGTAAGGGTACCGGCTGGAATGTTCAAGTCCATGTCTGATACCTGGCCTAAGCGGGTGAGCACATCCTGCGTAATGGCGGACTGGAGGCGGTTGAACTCTGCCATATTGCTTTGCAGGGCGACAATACCGCCTTCCGCATCCTTTTCCAGGGAAATAAGCTGATCATATTGGATTTCCCCACTGTTGATGGTATCGCTGACCGCCTCTGTCAGCACCCGCCCCACCATGTTGGATACCCGCGTGACAGCCAGGTTGCCCAGAAGGGAGCGCAGATGGGACATGCCAATAATCGTCAGCGTCATAAGGACGAAAGCGAGCAGGAGACAGACGAGCTTTGCTTTTTGCCCGCCCGTCATCGGGGGGCGGTATCTGCGGCGCATAGCGATCACCTCATAGCAGACTATGAGACGACAGCTTTTCCCTATGCCCTGGATTCCCTCATTCCTTCGGAAGAGCCATGACGAATTCCTTGAACACCCTCCCCCGCTCCTCAAAATTCTGAAAGCGGTCGAAGGAGGTGCTGGCTGGGGAAAGGAGTACGACATCCCCCTCGCTGGCGTGCTGGTCTGCCAACGCCACGGCGGCGGAGTAGTCGGGAACCTCCACAATCTCCAGCCCCTGGTAATTGGCGGCGCACACCGTCGCCTCCCGGATTGCCTGGGCCGTGGCCCCGCAAAGAATGAGCAGCTTTACGTGGTCATTGATCACAGGTCCCAGCGGGGCGTAGCTCACCCCTTTATCCTTCCCTCCCGCAATCAAGGTCACCTTTTCCGGGAAGGCCCGCAATCCCGCAATGGTGCGGCTGGGGCTGGAGGCAATAGAATCGTTATACCAGCGTACCCCGTGCCGTGTCCGGACCAGTTCAATGCGATGTTCCACACCGGAGAAGGTTCTGGCAAACGTACGAATGCTATCGTCTGGGACGATGCCATTCACCGCGCAGATCGCGGCCATATAGTTTTCTACGTTGTGGTCGCCTGGGAGCAGGATATCCGCCAGGGGCAGCACTGCCCGCTCGCCGTCCTCACCCCGGAACCAGATGGCATCCTCCCGGAGGAAACACCCCTGCGGAGGGATTTTATCGGAATTCCTTGTAAAGTATAATACCTTTCCTGCCGTTCGATTGGAAAGCTCCCGTGTGATTTCATTGTCCCAATTACAGACAGCGGTACAGGATGGGGTTTGGTACGCCAGCACAGCTGCCTTGGCCTGGATATATTCCTCCATATCTGTATGGATGTCCAAATGATTGGGCGCAAGATTTGTCAGTATGGCGATTTGCGGGCTCTTGCGCATTGTCAAAAGCTGGAAAGAGCTCAACTCCACCACAGCCCAATCTGTGGGCTGGATGGACGGCGCTTCACTCAGAAGCGGATGGCCGATATTCCCGCCCAGATGGACTGTGTAGCCTGCCGCCTGGAGCAGGCGGGCTGTTATCGTGGTCGTGGTGGTTTTGCCGTCGCTGCCGGTGACAGCCAGGATTGGGCATGGGCAGACGTCAAAAAACACCTCCATCTCCGAGGTAATGACACTCCCTCTGGCCTTCGCCGCTTCTAAGAAGCGGGGGTGCAGGCCCGGCGTGCGGAAGATGACATCATGGTCCAGTCCCTCTAAATAGCCTTCCCCCAGACGCAGCTTGCAGCCGTCTGCCTCCAATTCCTCCGCCAAGCCCCCCAGGGCCTCCCGCCCCTTCCGGTCGCAGGCCGTCACGTCAATCCCTGCATCCAGCAGAAGCCGCAGAAGCGGCCGGTTACTTACGCCAATACCGGTTACTGCCACATGTTTCCCGCGCAGCGATTTCAAATAGTCTTTTAATGTCATATAGGGTTCCTCCCCCGTTCTGTTGAAAAGGGCTGCAATCCAACAAATTTTCTGTAATGCGGCCATTATACCACCGGCGCTGGAAGAAAACAACAGATTTTATTCGAAGCCGGAAAAAGAAGAGAGAATGAATTTCCAGCCTGAACTTTTTTATCTTCAATGATTGACAAATGAACAGTTTTCTTGTAAAATGAGTAGCGAGTAAGACAGACAGCCGCGTGGCGATGCCGAAAGGCCCGCCATGAGGAAAGTCCGGGCTCCACAGGGCAAGGATAACGGGTAACGCCCGCCGAAGGCGACTTCAGGAAAAGTGCAACAGAAATAAACCGCTGGCTTGTCCGCGTTTCTATGCAGGCAACCGCCAGTAAGGATGGAAAGGCGAGGTAAAAGCTCACCCATCGGCTGGAGACTGTCCGATGCTGTAAACTCTATCCGGAGCAACACCGTGGGAGGACACAAGGCCGGCCCGGCCGTCCTCAGGAGGTGGCTGGAGCGGTCTGGCAACAGGCCGCCTAGATAGATGGCTGTCAGATACAGAACCCGGCTTACAGTCTTACTCACCAAAAACATGGAGGGAGGGACCGGACAGGTCCCTCCCTTCTCAAATAAGCAGAGGAGGGAGCAGGATATGGATACTCTCAGCCTGGTTAAACCTGGCGAGCAATATCTCCAGCAGATTGCCGGATACCGCCAAGAATTTTTAGACGCGGACAGCTCCATGGACGGCTGTGGGCCGTTGCGGAGGTTCGAGAACCCTATGGACTGGCTGTTGCAGATTGAGGCCATGTCCCATTTAGAGACGCTGCCAGATGATAAGGTGCTGTCTACCCAATTTTTATGCGTCCGGTCGGAGGATAACCGGCTGGTAGGGATGATCCAGGTGCGCCACTACTTCAACGACTATCTGGAGAAATATGCTGGCCACATCGGCTACTCGGTCCGCCCGTCGGAGCGGCGGAAGGGATATGCGTCCTGGATGCTGCGTGAGGTCCTCCCCTACTGCCGTTCCCTTGGTCTGGACAAGGTTTTGGTCGCTTGTCTGGACACCAACCCTGCCAGCCGGAAGGTCATCCTGTCCAATGGCGGCATCTACGAGAGTACGGCCCATGAACCGGATAAGGATGTTAATTTAGAGCGGTACTGGATCACCCTATAAAAAGGAGGGGCGTATGGATACTGCATTGAGAGATGAGCTGTTTCAGGTACTGGCCGCGAAGGGCGCAAAACTGATGGGTGTGGGCGATTTGAGCGGTATAGTGGACGGAGAACTGACCACCGGCGTATCGGTTGCTGTTCCCCTGCCCACACATGTAGTTCAGGATCTGCAAACCGCCCCAACTGAGGAGTACTACCATCTGTATCACAGCCTGAACGCACAGTTGAATAAAATTGTGGAGGCGGGGGCTGCACTCCTGCGGGAACGGGGGTACCGCGCCCAAGCGAATACGACAACTGCCGTCCAAATGGACGGGAACTGGCGGACTCCCCTTCCACATAAGACGGTGGCCACCCGGGCCGGCCTGGGATGGATTGGGAAGAGCTGTCTGCTGGTAACAGAAGCCTACGGCGGCGCTATCCGTCTCTCCAGCCTGTTGACGGACACCCCGCTGCCGGCGGGCACTCCTATTGAGGAGAGCCGGTGTGGGAGCTGTGAGATCTGCGTCAAAAGCTGTCCAGCCCATGCGCTGACCGGCGCGCTGTGGCAGGCGGGTATGCCCCGTGAGACGCTCTTCCACCGGGAAATTTGCAAGAAAACCCAGTTGGAACGGATGAAACAGGCCACTGGCATGGATGCGGACCTATGCGGGCTGTGCTTTGCGGTATGCCCCTATACCAAACGGTATCTACGATAAGAAGCGGCACGGTGAATACCGTGCCGCTTCTTTTATCGGTTTTGAATTACTCCTGCTCCCAGTTATGCCAGACGTTCTGCACGTCGTCATTGTCCTCCAGCAAGTCGATCATCTTCGTCATGTTCTTGACATCGTCCTCACTGGTGAGCTTGATATAGTTCTGGGGTACCATCTCAATGGATGCCTCAGCAAACACATAGCCCCGGCCCTCCAGGGCAGCGGTGACTGCATTGAAGTCATCCGGCTCCGTGGTAATTTCAAAGATACTGCCGTCTGCCTCAAAGTCCGCCGCACCGCAGTCGAGGGCGTCCTCCATCACCTTTTCCTCATCCAGGTCGCCATCCTCATTGTCGATGATGATGACGCCCTTGCGGTCAAAGCTCCAGCTGACGCAGCCACTGGCTCCCATATTTCCGCCATACTTGTCAAAGAGGTGGCGAACCTCCGGCGCAGTGCGGTTGCGGTTATCGGTAAGCGCCTCTACGATCACTGCCACACCGCTGGGGCCATATCCTTCATAGACAACCTTCTCAAAATTATCGGTACTTCCAGCCCCAAGCGCCTTATCAATGGTGCGTTTGATGTTGTCATTGGGCATGTTGGCGGCCTTCGCCTTGGCGATCACTGTCGCAAGGCGGGAGTTGTTATTCGGGTCGCCGCTGCCGCCCTCCTTCACCGCCACGATCATCTCCCGGGCAATCTTAGTGAAAGCCTGGGACCGCTTGGCGTCCGCCGCACCCTTCGTCTTTTGAATATTATGCCATTTGGAATGTCCAGACATGCTGTTTGTTCTCCTTACTTGTCATGCATCGCAGCCGCGCCGCCCTCCGGCACGCCAGAGTTTGCAAGCGGAAGCGTAAAAAACTTTTGAATCCCCACTGCGGGCCGCCGGGGCATCCGCCGCATACGAAGCCTACTTCCCCAGCAGCTGCTCCAAAGCAGCCAGGCGCAGGCAGACGCAGAATACATCAATAGCGGCCTCCAGCTCAGAGACAGGGGGAAGGCTGGGCGCAATACGGATATTGCGGTCCCGGGGGTCAATGCCGTTGGGGAAGGTCGCGCCGGCACTGGTCATCACAACGCCAGCCTCCTTGCAGAGGGCAAGGGTGCGCTTTGCAAGGCCGTCGGCGGTATCCAGGCTGACAAAGTAGCCGCCGGTGGGACGCTTCCAGGTGGCGATGCCCAGGGGGGCGATCTCGCGGTCCAGAGCGTCCAACACAGCGCGGAACTTGGGCCCAAGGATGGCGGCGTGACGCTTCATGAGCGCAAGGGTATGCTCCTTGTCCTTGAGGTAGCGGACATGGCGGAGCTGGTTGACCTTGTCATAGCTGATGGTCTGGAACGTGAGCAGGCTGGTCATGTACTTGAGGTTGTCCACGCTGGTGGCCATGACGGCCACACCCGCGCCGGGGAATGTCACCTTGGAGGTAGAGGCATACTCGAAGACCAGATCGGGGTTCCCAGCCTCGCGGCACAGGGAGAGCATGTCCGGGAAGGGCACATAGTCCCCCTCAAACTCGTGGATGCAGTAGGCGTTGTCCCACATGACCACAAAGTCCGGCGCGGCAGGCTTCAGATGGGCAATCCGGTCAATGGTTTCCGGGCTGTAGATGATCCCCTCCGGATTGGAGTACTTGGGCACACACCAGATGCCCTTCACCGCCGGGTCCTTGACGGCTGCCTCTACAGCGTCCATATCCGGGCCGGTTTCCGTCATGGGAATCGTGATCAGCTCCATACCAAAGGATTTTGTTATGTTGAAGTGACGGTCATAGCCCGGGGACGGACAGAGGAATTTCACCTTGTCCAGCTTCGACCAGGGCTTCTCACTGTGGAGCAGCCCATGGGTGTAGGCCTTGGCGATGGTATCATACATCAGCGTCAGGCTGGCGTTTCCGCCGATGAAGCATTCCTCGCTCTTGCAGCCCAGGAGCTCCGCAAAATACTTCCTTGCGCAGGGCAGGCCCATGAGCTCGCCGTAGTTGCGGGTGTCAAAGCCGGCCTCCACGCAGTCCTCCGGCTTTTCCAGCACAGTGAGGATATCGCTGACCAGATCCAGCTGCTCCTTGCCCGGCTTTCCGCGGGACATGTCCAGCTTGAGCCCCTTGCCCTTCAATTCCTCAAATTTCTGGGATACAGCCGCATATTCGGCTTCCAGTTGGGTGCGCTCCATCTGTTTGTATTCCATCATTGTTCGCTCTCCTTTTCTCCCCCATAGGGATGGTAGTCTTTGTCCATTGTACTATAGGGCGCTGAAAAAAACAAGTGGGAGTTCGGCCATGGGAGTGTCCAAACGCAGAGTTAAAGGAAGTCAAAGAGGGAAAAAGGGACAGCAGCCCCTGGATGACGAGCGCGATAGAGGTCTTTCTGTAATCCGAA
>JAAWKB010000021.1 GCA_022797115.1 Oscillospiraceae bacterium | reverse complement strand
CAAGGCGAATCAACTTTTTGGACATTATCCTCCCCCGTTCTTTTCATAGATTGCCCGCAAAAGCGGGCCATGGCATAGAAAAAATGCCTGTCTTTCCTGAGTTGTTTTCCCCTGGAAATACAGGCAAGCTAACTATATCTGGTTTATGTCGAAATGTCAATGATAAATATGCCTAAAGCCGAAAAATTTTCATGGCATTCCAAGTGGAATATGTGAGGGCTTGTTCTCCGGCAGTCCCTCCGAACCGGCGTGGAAATAGGCTTCGTCCTGAAATTCGGTCATGGTCTCCCAGTACCGCTGGGGCATATGGGTGCGGCGCAGCTTGGGGTTGTGGCGCTCCTTGATCTCGATGGTGTCATAAAACCGTTTCCAAAGCCGCCGGTATTGGGCCTCATTCTCCGAGGGCGCGGCCATTTTGAATTCCTCCATGGGTACAATGGCCTGCTGGCCGGGCCGGTGGACCAGGGCCTCGCGGTAGGTGCGGTCGTAGAGAAGGAAAACCTCGTTGTACATCCGGTCGCAGAAGTGGTATTGCAGCAGGGGAAGTACCCGGTTTTTTGGGCGGATCTCCCCGGCCAGCATCCCGTCGAAGTCGGAGAAGCGGACGAATCCCTTGAGCAGATGGACCTCCCCCTCCAGGTGGCGCACAGCCTTCAGCAGCGGCAGCATGGCCTCATGGCTGAGCTGGCGCAGCAGGGGCCTCCCCTGGGCGTACAGTGCGCGGATGAAGCGGTAGAGGACCGCCTCCCGCTCTGGCACACAGGTAAGGAAACCCTTGGCAGCCAGCTCCTGGGCGTAGGGGCTGATTTTCCTCAGGCTGGCGAGTACCCGGGCGGCATGGGCGGCGTCCGTCCCCACCTGCCGGACAGGGAAGAGGGAGGGTTCCTCCTCACGCTGGAACTGGGCGGGGTACTCGTGATAGACATAGCTGTCAAACACGCAGCACAAAAAGCCCTCGAAGCTTCCGTCATATCGGTAAATGATTTCCATGTCAGCCTCCCCTCGGTGCGTTTCCATAGCTCACTTCCGGCACAAGCAGAAGGGATGCCCGGCGGTCCACCATCACGTTACCCAATAAAACCTCTGTGTGCAGCATGTGTGTGCCTCCTTCTCTAGCCCGCTTGACCGAATAAGCTTAACTGCTCCAGCTCTGCGCCGGGCAGGGAGGCCCGCTCCGCCGCCACCAGGCTGCGCAGGATGCTGTCCTGTTGGAGCTTCAGGCCATCCAGCAGCTTTCCCTTGCAGGTAATAAAATATTGCGCCCGCTTCATGACTACCCCCAGCTTGCGCAGGTCCTCGTGTTCCAGCTTCCTGGCCCGGCGGGCGTAGAGGATGCGCCGGGCGGAGACCGTGCCCACGCCTGGGACCCGCAGCAGCTCATCCCGCCCGGCGGTGTTCACCTCTACAGGGAAGAACTCCGGGTGGTTGAGCGCCCAGCTGCACTTGGGGTCCACCAGGGGATTGAAATTGGGGTTGTCCTCATCCAGCAGCTCCTCCGCCCGGAAACCGTAAAAGCGCAGCAGCCAGTCCGCCTGATAGAGCCGGTGCTCCCGCAGCAGAGGGGGCTTGGTGTCGATTGCGGGCAGGAGCGTATTCTCCACAACGGGCACATAGGCGGAGTAGAATACCCGCTTGAGCCGGTACTTGTCATAGAGGGACTGGGTGAGTGACAAAATGTGCCGGTCGCTGTCCGGCGTGGCGCCGATAATCATCTGCGTGCTCTGTCCGGCGGGGGCGAAGCGGGGGGTGTGGCGGTATTTGACCAGTTCCTCCTTGTTCTCCCGCAGGGTGTTGGTGATGAGGCCCATGGGGCGGAAGATGGCCTTCCGGCTCTTGTTGGGGGCCAGGGTAGTCAGCCCCCTCTCCGAGGGCAGCTCGACGTTGACGCTTAAACGGTCGGCCAGCAGCCCCAGGCGTGTCACCAGCTCCGGCGAGGCGCCCGGAATGGCCTTTGCATGGATGTAGCCGTTGAAGCGGTGGTGGTTGCGCAGGAGGTCCAGGCAGCGGATCATCCGCTCGGTGGTATAGTCCGGGCTGACCAGCACGCCGGAGGAGAGGAACAGACCTTCGATATAGTTGCGCCGGTAAAACTGGATGGTCAGCTCCGCCAACTCATCCGGGGAGAAGATAGCCCGCCGGGTGTCATTGGAGCAGCGGTTGACGCAGTACTTGCAGTCAAAGACGCAGCAGTTGGTCATCAGCACCTTCAGAAGTGTTACGCACCGCCCGTCACCGGAGAAGGTGTGGCAGCACCCAGCCACCGACGATGAGGTGTTGCCAATGCAGCCCTTCCGGTGGCCCCGCTGGGCGCCGCTGGAGGTGCAGGCCGCGTCATATTTGGCAGCGTCGGTCAGGATGGTGAGTTTATCCATGACATCCACAGGCGGCCCTCCTTTCCTTACAAACATCCGTTCTTCCAATAATATAGAACAAATGAGCGGGATTGTCAAGAGGTATTTTGGTGGGGAGGCAGAAAAAAGCGGGTGCGGAGGATGTTTGACATGCGCAAAGGCCCGGCTGCGATGCAGCCGGGCCTTCTATGATGCGATGGTTTACGCGGCAGAGAACTGATCCTTGCCCACGCCGCACAGGGGGCATTCAAAATCGGCGGGGAGATCCTCCCACTTGGTGCCGGGGGCAATGCCGTGATCGGGATCGCCCAGGGCCTCGTCGTACTCATAGCCGCAGACGTCGCAAACGTATTTCATAGTTTTTGCTCCTTTCGTATTGTGTGAACGGTCTGGTTCCATCCATTGTTGCTTGTATGCAGTATACAATATTTTCCACGGGAAATCTGTTGCAAATGCAATGATTCAAAAAGTTCCCCGGCAAATCAAAGTTTTGCCGCAAAGCCTCTGTTTGATACGGTGCCTACAGAAAAAAGGCCATCCGGCTCCCGCCTAGCTCAGCTCGGCCTGGCCGGTATAGAGCTGATAATACTTCCCGCCCTGGGCGATGAGCTCGTCATGGTCGCCGCGCTCGATGATCTCCCCCTGCTCCAGAACCAGGATTGCCTTGGCGTTGCGGACGGTGGAGAGGCGGTGGGCGATGACGAACACCGTGCGGCCAGCCATCAGCTGGTCCATGCCCGCCTCAATGAGCTTTTCTGTGCGGGTGTCGATGGAGCTGGTGGCCTCGTCCAGGATCAGTACCGGCGGGTCGGCCACGGCGGCCCGGGCGATGGCCAGCAGCTGGCGTTCCCCCTGGCTGAGGCTGCCGCCGTCATCGGTGATCCAGGTGTCGTAGCCGTCGGGGAGGTGGCGGATGAAGGTGTCAGCGTTGGCCAGCCGCGCGGCAGCGCGGATCTCGTCGTCCGTAGCGTCCAGCTTACCATAGCGGATATTGTCAGCGATGGTGCCGGTAAACAGGTGGGTGTCCTGAAGGACGATGCCCAGGGACCGGCGCAGGCTCTCCTTGCTGATCTCCTGTACATCAATGCCGTCATAGGTGATACGGCCGCTGTCGATCTCATAGAACCGGTTGATGAGGTTGGTAATCGTGGTCTTGCCTGCGCCGGTGGAGCCTACGAAGGCGATCTTCTGGCCTGGCTTGGCATAGAGGCTGATGCCGTGGAGGATGGTTTTCTCCGGCACATACCGGAAGACCACATCCTGGAAACGCACGTCGCCGGTCAGGGGGACCAGTTCTCCGGCCGGCCGTTTCCAGGCCCAGCCGTCGCTGCGTCCCGCTGCCTCTGCCAGCGTCCCGCCGGCGGTATGGCTGACGTGGACCAGTGTGGTTTTGCCCTCATCCAGCTCCGGCACCGTCTCCATGACCTCGAAAATCCGCTCCGCGCCGGCAATGGCAGCCAGGAGGTTGTTCACCTGCTGGCTCATCTGGCCGATGGGCTGGCTGACCTGCCGGGTGTACTGGAGGTAGACCACCAGCGATCCCAGGTCGAAGCCCATGCCGATAGAGAGCAGCGCACCCACGCAGCAGGTCAGGGCATAGTTGATATGGCTGATGTTGCCCATAGCGGGCATCATCGCCCCGGCAAAGGACTGTGCGTTGGTGGCGCTGCGGCGGTAGCACTCGTTGCGCTGGGCAAAGCCCGCTTTGGCCTTGGATTCGTGGTTAAAGACCTTGATGACCTTCTGCCCTTCAATCATCTCCTCAATGTAGCCGTTGATAGCGCCCAGGTCCCGCTGCTGCTCCATAAAGAAACGGCGGGACCGCTTGCCAACGGTCATAATGACCAAAAACATCAGCCCCAGGGAGAACACCGTCACCAGAAACAGCAGCGGGCTCAGGTACAGCATCATGGCGACTACGCCGATAAATGTCAGCACCCCGGAGCAGAGGGAGACCAGGCCATTGTTGAGGATCTCGGTGATGGTCTCGATATCGTTGGTGTAGCGGCTCATGAGCTCGCCGTGGGTGTGGGTGTCAAAGTAACGCAGGGGCAGGGACTGCATCTTGCTGAAGAGATCCTGCCGGATAGCGTGGGTGGTCTTCTGGGACACATGGACCATGATCCGGGAGTATGTGTAGCTCAGGACAGCCGCACAGAGATAGACGCAGGCCATTATCGCCAGCGTCTGCGCCAGCCTGACGTAGTCCCCGGGGACAATGCACTCGTCAATCAGGGGCTCCAGCAGCAAAACCCCGCCCACAGTACACAGGGTGTTGAGCACCAGGCATACCGCTACCACTGCCAGCAGCCACTTGGATCGGCCCACGTACCCCAGCAGGGTCCGGACGGCCTTGCCCAGATCCTTCGGCTTCTGGAAACCGCCCCGGGGACCGTGCGGGCCGTGGGGCGGCCCTCCTTTTTTCATCTCAGCCATCGACACTCGCCCCCTCCTGCTGCGACTGGTAGATGTCGCGGTAAATTTCGCTCGTTTGCATCAGCTCATCGTGGGTGCCCGCCTGGGCAACGCGCCCATCGTCCATGACCACGATCAGATCCGCGTCCATGACGGAAATAATCCGCTGGGCAATGATGATCTTCGTGGTGTCCGGCAGCTGGGTCCGGAAGGCCTGCCGGATCTTGGCGTCTGTAGCCGTATCCACGGCGCTGGTGCTGTCGTCCAGGATGAGGACCTTGGGCTTTTTCAGGATAGCGCGGGCGATGCAGAGCCTCTGCTTCTGCCCGCCGGAGACGTTCACACCCCCCTGGCCCAGGTCGGTTTGATAGCCCTCCGGCATCCGGTGGATGAACTCTGCGGCGCAGGCGGCTTCACAGGCGGCTTCGATCTCCCGGTCCGAGGCGTTCTCGTCGCCCCAGAGAAGGTTCTCCCGGATGGTGCCGGAAAACAGGGTGTTTTTTTGCAGCACCACGCTCACCGCGTCCCGCAGGTGCTCCAGGGTATAGTCCTTCACTGGGCGGCCGCCCACCCGCACCGTCCCCTCCTGTGCCTCGTAGAGGCGGGGGATGAGCTGTACCAGGGTGGACTTTGCGGAGCCGGTGGCCCCGATGATCCCCACGGTCATACCGCTCCGGATGTGCAGGTTGATGTCCTGCAGGTTCCAGGCCTCGGAGCCGTCATTATATTTGAAGGATACATGCTCGAAGTCCACGCTGCCGTCCTTCACCCGCAGATCACTGCTGGAGGGGTTGTCCGCGATGTCGGGGATCTCCTCCAGCACCTCGATGATGCGTTTGCCGCAGGCCACGGACCGGGTGAGCATCATCATAATCATGGACACCATCATCAGGCTCATGAGCACCTGGGTAATATAGGTGAAAAAGGTGGAGAGCAGGCCCACCTGCAGCTCCCCGGACTGCACCATAGGTGCGCCGTACCACATGACGGCGATAATGGTGCCGTAGGTGATGAGCATCATCAGCGGCATGTTGATGACCACAAAGCCAAAGGCCCGCTCGGAGGTCTCCCGCAGCGCGTCATTGCGTTTCCGGAATTTCTGCTCCTCATAGCCCTCCCGGACAAAGGACTTGACCACGCGGATGGCGGACAGGTTTTCCTGGACCACCAGGTTCACGCCGTCGGTGCGCTCCTGTAAGGCGCTGAACATGGGGCTGACCTTGGCAATCACCAAGCCAATCAGGACCAGCAGCAGGGGCATGGCCACCAGGAAGACCTGGGAGAGCTTCAGGCTGATGGACACCGCCAGCGCCAGGGCGCTGACCAGCATCACCGGTGCGCGCACCAGCAGGCGCATCCCCATCATCAGCGTCATCTGCATCATATTGCAGTCGTTGGTCAGGCGGGTGACAAGGGAGGCGGTGGAGAACTTCTCGATGTTGCGGAAGGAGTACTCCTGTACGTGGTCGTACTGGGCCTGGCGCAGGTTCGCGCCGAAGCCCTGGCCTGCCCGGGAGGACAGGAATGCGCTGGAGATGCCCAGGGCCATGGAGATCAGGGCCATCGCCACCATCAGAGCCCCCCTGCGCAGGATGTAGCCGGTATCCCCAGCGGGGATGCCGGTGTCCACAATGCTTGCCATGACCAGGGGGAGCAGCAGCTCGAACACCGCCTCGCTGGCGGAGCAGGCCACGCCCAGTGCGATCCACTTGCGGCAGCCCCTGGTGTATGGCCAGAGTTTTTTGATCATGCGTTGTTTACCTCATTTTCCAAGTTTGCGATGATGCGGCCCAGCAGGGCCTGCATCTGTGCCTGCTCCGCCTCTGTCAGGATGGCGGTGAAGCGGCGGTTTGTCTCATCCAGGGCGGCGCGAAGGGCTGCCGCCTGGGCCTGGCCGGATTCGGTCAGGCAGACCCGGCGGCAGCGCCCGTCCTCCGGGCTGGGGCGGCGGGCTACGTAGCCCTTCTCCGCCAGCCGGTTGACAATGCCGTTGACCGTGGAGGGCCGCAGATGCAGCTCGTGCTCCAGCTCCCGCTGGGTGGCCGCCTGGCCGCCGCAGAAGGAGAGGGCCATCAGCAAGTGGCACTGCACCGGCGTCACATCGCAGCCCGCCTCCCGCAGCTGCCGGTTGGCGTACTGCATCCCCAGATGGCCGCAGCAGGCGATCATGCGGCCCAAATCCGGCGGCTCGTTCATTGTTGTCAGCTCCTTTCCGACGCAAAATATTTAGCGTACTAACTATACGCCATCTCCTGGAAATAGTCAAGCCGGGTTTTTGAATGGTCTTTGAACCCGCTGTGAACATTTCGTGAATTGTCGGGGGAGACAGTTGACTTCCGGACAAGGATGTACTAAGATAAACATGTTCAGAAATGAATACTCTCTTTTCTCCCTCTCTCTTTTCCTATAGAAGGACCGGAGCCCGCAAGGGCCCCGGTTCTTCTGCATATTGTGAGAAACGGGCGTGTGCCTGGGGAGAAGAACAAGCCTGACGCCGCTCCCTGCGGCGTCAGGCTTGCTGCTAATTTGATAGAATCGGGCCGGGATCGGCTTACTCCGCCTCTGCCAGGGCCTTGGCCTCGGCAATCGCCTTCTCCTGGGCCGCAGGGGGGCATTCCTCATAGCGGACGAAGTGGAAGGTAAAGGAGCCGCGGGACTGGCTCATGGAGCGCAAGTCGATGGCGTAGGTCATCATTTCGGCCATGGGGACCTCAGCCTCCACGACCTGGTCGCCGTCGCCAGTGGGGTTCATGCCCATAACGCGGCCGCGGCGCTTGTTCAGGTCGCCGATGATGTCGCCCATGTAGCTGTCGGGGATAGTGACCTTCAGTTCGCCGATGGGCTCGAGCAGGACCGGGGACGCCTCGGGCAGGGCGGCCTTGTAGGCCAGCTGGGCGGCGGTCTTGAAAGCGATTTCGGAGGAATCGACGGGGTGGTAGGAGCCGTCCACCAGGGTGGCCTTCAGGAACACCATGGGATAGCCGGCCAGCACGCCGTGGACGCAGGCCTCCCGCAGGCCCTTTTCAACGGCGGGGAAGAAGTTCTTGGGCACGCTGCCGCCGAAGACCTCCTCGGCAAAGATCATGTCCTCGCTCTCGTCCTGGGGCTCGAAGACAATATGGACATCACCGAACTGGCCGCTGCCGCCGGTCTGCTTCTTGTGGCGGCCCTGCTTGCGCACCTGCTTGCGGATCTTCTCGCGGTAGGCCACGCGGGGCGTATCCAGCTCGGCCTCCACGCCAAAGCGGCTCTTGAGCTTGCTCACCAGTACGTCAATCTGGATATCGCCTGCGCCGGAGACGACAACCTGATGGGTCTCGGCGTTGTTGACTACGTTAAAGGTGGGATCTTCCTCGTTCAGGCGGATGAGGCCCGTGCCCACCTTCTCGTCCTGGCCGCGGGTCTTGGGAGCGATGGCCCGGGAGTAGCAGGGCTCGGCAAACTGCACCGGAGCCAGCTTGACAACATGCTTCGGGTCGCACAGGGTCTCGCCGGTCTTGAGCCGGTCCATCTTAGCGATGGCGCCGATGTCACCGCAGGCGATCTCCTTGACTTCCTCGTTCTTCTTGCCCTTGATGGTATACAGGCGGCCCAGCTTCTCGGTCTTGCCGGTGGCGGGGTTATAGAGGGACATGTCGCCGGTGATCTTGCCGGAAACCACCTTGACCAGGGAGTACTTGCCGTACTGGTCGGAGATCGTCTTGAAGACGACAGCGGCGGTGGCGCCGTTGGGGTCGCGCTTGACCTCCACGGTGGTCTCGCCGGACTCGTCGGTAGCAGTCTCGGCGGGCATCTCCAGGGGGCCGGGGACCAGATCCACGATGGTGGACAGCAGCATCTCCGTGCCCAGGCCCGTCAGGGCGGAGCCGCACACGACGGGGGCCAGGGTGCCCTCATGCATACCGACCTTCAGGCCCGTCATGATCTCTTCCTTGGTAAAGGGCTCGCCGGCGAAGAATTTCTCCATGTTCTCCTCGGTGGTCTCAGCCACGGCCTCCATCAGCTGGCCGTAGAGCTCCTCGACCACGCCGGCCTTGCTCTCGGGGATGGGGATCTCGACCCGCTTGCCCTTCCGGCTCTCGGGCATCTGGTAAGCCTTTTTGTTGAGCACGTCGATGATACCGATGGTGCGCTTGTTGCTGTCCCAGATGGGGGCGACGACAGGGGCGATGGACTTCGACAGGTTCTCGCGCAGGGCCTCCAGCGTGGTGGAGAAGTTGGCGTTCTCCTCATCCTCCTTGGAGACATAGACAATACAGGGCTTCTTCTGCTCGCGCAGGTACTTCCAGCACCGCTCGGCGCCGACGCTCAGCCCGTCCTTGGACGCGCACACCAGCACGCCCACCTCGGCGGCCCGGACGCCCGACTGCATTTCGCCGGCAAAATCGAAGTTGCCCGGCGTGTCCAGCACATTGATCTTCACCCCGTTATAGGTAATGGGCGTCATGGCCAGGGAGATGGAAATCTGGCGCTTGATCTCCTCCGGATCGTAATCGCAAACGGTGTTCCCGTCCGCAGGCTTGCCCAGACGGTCAGTCGCACCGGTGATATACAGCATACTCTCCACCAGGGAGGTCTTCCCGCTGCCGCCATGGCCCAGCAGGCAGATGTTGCGAATGTCCATAGAGTTATGTCTCCTTCCGTTTATCGTGTTCCGTAAAGCGGGAACTTGCCTAACAAATCAATTATATAACTTTTTTCCTTTTAGCACAACTGGAATTTTGTATCGGTCTGGAATTTAGACAGATTAGACAAAAAACGGAGACGGTTTTTGATCAATCCGGCAGGAGAGCGCGGCAGGGCTACAGAGTGCATTCCAACTGTACGTCGCAGGGCTCCTTTTCCGCCAGGGCGCGGTTGACCTCCGCTGCCTCCACGCAGCCCAAGGCGCGGTAGGCGGCCATGGTCTCCCGGGCAGAGTGGGCGGAGATGTACAGCTTGGACACACCCAGCTCCCGTGCGCCCGCGCAGGCCATGCGGAACAGCTCCCTGCCAATCCCGCGGCCCCTGTAGGGCTCGGAGACATGGAACTGGGCCAGGTCAATATACTGGTTTTCGCTCCCGAACCGGGGGAGCGCCAGCCGGGCGAAGCCGACGATCCTGCCGCCGTCCCGCGCACCATAGGCCGCGCCGCCATCCCGAATGCCCTGGAGGATGATCCCTGCCCGTTTCCGGCGGGCCTCCAAATCCCAATCCTCCACATAGGCGACAGGCAGCAGCCGCCACTGGCCGGCCGCCCTGCGCCAGCACTCCTGGACCTCCTGGCGGCGGATAAAGTGGTCCAGGGAATGCTCGCCGAAATTGCATTCGTTTAACTTTTCATATTGTATCATTTGGTATCACCTTATAGCTTGTCCACCGTCCACACCAGCGGCAGCATGGGCGCGACCCACAGCAGCAGGTAGGTCAGCAGCAGCGGCGGCGTCAGCACGGCATAGCTGCCCGTAAAGGTCAGGTAAAAGCCCAGAAGCGCCCCGGCGATGCTGCTGAAAATGGAGATCAGGTTGCCCACCAGAACGGTTTGGCACAGGCGGCGGCTGCCGACTGCCAGGGACACAAAGGGCAGCAGCCCCTCCCGGTACAGCAGGCCGTTGGGTGCGCCCGCCTCCCGCTCCGGGTCGGACAGGGCCAGCCGCTCACCCAGCTCCGGGCGTTCTGCGCCGCAGTCCGTGCCGAATTTCGATTTGAGGAGCTTTGGCGTGATGTTGCCGTCCCGCACCGCCAGGATGAGCTGAAGCCCATTGCGGCGCATGGCCCGCAGGGCGGCGTCCGCCGTGCTGGCGGGGGTGTATTTGATGGAGAAAACTGCCGTCAGCGTCCCGTCCACCGCAAGGCATACCGCTGTCTTGGAGGGCAGGCTGGCCGGCAGGCGCACCGCCTTGTGGCGCATGAAAGCCGGCGTACCCACCAGCACCGTCTCCCCGTGGATCATGCCGCTCAGGCCGCTGTCATCGTGGATATGGAAGTGCTCCAGGCTCTGGTAGCTGACGCGGCTGCTCTGGCAGGCGTCCGCGAACACCCGGCCCAGCAGGCCGCCGCCCTGCACCGCCAGTGTGGCGGCATAGGAGAGGGCCCGGTTGCGCTCCTCGCCATAGAGCTTCAAGCCCCCCAGGGAGGCGGAGCCGGGCGGGAAGAGGTCGCCGTCCGCCGCCACCAGGCGGCGGGAGGCGGACAGGGCCGCTGCGCCGTAGTGGCCTGCTACGGCGGCCCCGCTGCGGGTCAGGCGGTAGGCAAGACGACCGAAGGGGACGCAGAAGGCCAGGGGGAAGACCAGGGAGGATGAGGCGCACAGCACCACCGACCAGCACCAGAGCAGGTCCTGGCCGCGCTCCTGGCCCAGGGAAGAGAGCACGGCAAATACGGCCGAGGACGCAGCCAGAACCGGCAGCAGCAACCGCTGCCACTGGGAGGCGGTGTCCTCCATGCTTGTGCGGGTGTAGAAGCCCCGCAGGTCCCCCGCGCCCTTGGCGACCCCCTGCTCGCAGCAGTCCGCCACCCGGCTGGGCATACCCACGGCGGCGGTGCGGAAGGTCTCGCTCATGCCCCTGTGGTAGCCGGTGAGCCCCCACAGGGCGAACAGCGTCAGCACAGAGGCGATGCCGCCCAGGGGCGCCTCGTCGCACCGCCCCGGCAGCAGAAGGAACGTCATTTCATCAAAAAGGGTGACGGCCGTGGTGAGCAGGGCCGTGGCGTAGACGGTCCAGGCGCGGTCCCGGAAGCCGTCCACCGCCGCCCGGTACACGGGCCAGCAAAGGATGCTGGTCAACGCCTGGGCAACAAGTACGCAGAGGGCGGCGTTGTCCGAGCTCTCACTGAAGAAGGGCGTCTCAATGCCAAAGTGTGCCAACACCCAGGGCAGCCACAGAACGATGACCACCGGCGTACCCAGCAGCAGGCTTCTCCGGCACTCCCGCAGCCGGCGCTTGTGCCAATTGGCGGCCTCAGCGGGCGGGGGCTCATCCTTCGGCTCCGGCAGGGGATGCTGGACAGAGGGCTCCCGCCGCTTGACGGGGCGGGGCTCCTTCCTGCGCCGGAGCTTCTCCAGCTGCCTGCGCAGCTTCTCCTGGTGCTGCTCCTGTTCCTCCTTCACCGCATCCACCGTGCTGGCGACCACGGCCTCCATGGAGATGGGGCCGGGAGGCTCCGGAGGCTGATTCTCCGGCGGGGCCTCCTGTACAGGCGGGGGCGGCGCAGGCTCCTCCGGAAAGGGGGGGTCATCAAACGCGTTCTCCGCCGGTTCCTCTGGCTCCGGAGCAGGCGCATCAGCAGGGGGCTCCGGCGGCTGGGGGGGCGGCTCCCGCCGCGGGCGGCCCCTGCGGCGGTGAGGGGCGGGCTCCTCCGGCGGCGGAGACGGCTCCGGTTCCGGCGGCGGGGCAGGTTCCGGCTGGGGGGGCGGCGCAGGCTCCGGAGCCGCCCCGCTGTATTCGGCCAGGATGTCCTCCAGGCTGAAATGCTCCAGCGCGTCGGGGTCCACCCCCAACAGCAGCCGCTGGGTATCCATCAGGGGATCATTCTGCTTGTTGTGATCCTGTTTTTCTGTCATAAAAAAGTCTCTTTTCTTTCGCCCGTCGGGCGGGGATCGCGTCAGCGCCGCTGCCGGACCGCCTCATAGAGCAGGATAGCCGCGGCGGCTGAGGCGTTGAGGGAGGAGATGCGCCCGTGCATGGGGATGCTGACAAGGAAGTCGCAGCTCTCCTGGACCAGGCGGCCCATGCCGTCCCCCTCGCTGCCGATGACGATGGCAGCAGGGAGGCGGAGATCCGCCTCATAGAGGGGGACAGGCCCGCCGGCGGCTGTGCCGAACACCCACACCCCCTGTTTTTTCAGCGCCTTGAGCGCGGCGGGGAGGTTGGGCACCCGGGCCACCGGCAGATAGCTCACCGCGCCTGCGCTGGTTTTGGCCACCACGGCGGTGAGGCCCGCGCTGCGCCGCTTGGGGATGATGACGCCGTGGGCTCCGGCGCACTCGGCGGTGCGGATGACAGCCCCCAGGTTGTGAGGGTCGGACAGCTCGTCGCAGACCACCAGCAGGGGCGGCTCCCCCCGCGCGGCGGCGGCTTGGAGGATGTCCTCCACCGTGGCATAGGGCGCGGCGGCGGCCACGGCGATCACACCCTGGTGGCTGTGGGTCGCGCTCATGGCGTCCAGCTTCCGCCGGTCCGCCTCCACGACCACCGCGCCAGCCTTTTTCGCCTGGGCGGCAATACGCCCCAGGGTGCGGTCCGTCTCCCCCTTGGCGATGTACAGTTTATCAATGGACGCGCCGGCGCGCAGCGCCTCCGTCACCGCGTTGCGCCCCTCGATCAGGCCCTCGCCCTGGGGGCGCTCCTCGTATTCTTTCATAGTAAAACTCCTTTTGGCCGCTGCTCCGCGCAGCCGCCTGCATCCGGCAAAAACGGTAGAATAATACCAGTATACCACAAAGGGTGGGGGTTCCGGAAGGGGTATTCACAGAAATTTCACAGAAAATCCACAGACAGTCCTTGTGGCGGGACGACTTTTGTGATACGATGCACAGGAGCTAAAGACAGGGCAATGCCGGCCTGTGGCATAGAAGGAGAGAAGAATGGACAATCAAAATAAAAACCCCAACAATAATAAAAATAAAAAGAACCTGAACGGCCTGCTGATTCTGGTGGCCTGGGCGGTGGTGCTGACCGTGGTGTTCAACTACCTGTCCGCCTACAGCCGCCAGGCCAGCACGGCGGCCACCACCCACCAGGTCCAGTACAGCGAGTTCAAGCGGATGGTGAAGGAGGGGAAGGTGGAGTCGGTGGTCTTCACCGACGGGAAGATAGAAATCTCACCCGTGGAGGGGTACGCCTATACCGACGAGGACGGCAATACCTACGACAAGGACTTCACCCTCTTCACCATGCAGATGGGCATCTATGACCCGGGCCTGCTGGAGACGCTGGACGAGTACGGCGTGGAGAACTACACCAATCCCTATGTGCCCGAGATGAGCCCGGTGCTGGAGTTCATGATCGTCTACATCCTGCCCATCGTGCTGCTGGTGGGCGCATTCATGCTGTTTATGAACCTGATGACCCGCAAGGGCGGCGGCATCGGCGGGATCGGCAGCGTGGGCAAGAGCAATGCCAAGGTGTACATGGAGAAATCCACCGGCGTATCCTTTGCCGACGTGGCCGGCCAGGATGAGGCCAAGGAGTCGCTGGTGGAGATCATTGACTTCCTCCACAACCCGGGCAAGTACACGGCCATCGGCGCGAAGCTGCCCAAGGGCGCGCTGCTGGTGGGCTCGCCGGGTACCGGCAAGACATTGCTGGCCAAGGCTGTGGCCGGCGAGGCCGGGGTGCCCTTCTTCTCCATCTCCGGCTCCGGCTTTGTGGAGATGTTCGTGGGCGTGGGTGCCAGCCGGGTCCGCGACCTGTTCCAGGAGGCGGCCAAGGTGGCCCCCTGCATCATTTTTATCGACGAGATCGACGCCATCGGCAAGACCCGCGACTCCCGTTTCGGCGGCGGCAACGACGAGCGGGAGCAGACTCTCAACCAGCTCCTGGCAGAGATGGACGGCTTCGACCCCAGCAAGGGCATCATCGTCTTGGCCGCGACCAACCGGCCGGAGGTGCTGGACAAGGCCCTGCTGCGCCCTGGCCGCTTTGACCGGCGCATCACAGTGGACCGGCCCAACCTGGCCGGCCGTCTGGCCACCCTCCAGGTCCACACCCGGAAGATCCGCATGGCGGAGGACGTGGACCTGAACAAGATCGCCCAGGCCACCGCCGGATGCGTGGGCGCTGACCTTGCCAACACAGTCAACGAGGCGGCCCTGCGGGCCGTCCGGCAGGGCCGTCATGCGGTCAACCAGGAGGACCTGCTGGCCTCCTTCGAGGTGGTCATCGCCGGTGCGGAGAAAAAGGGCACCGTCATCACCGAGCAGGAGAAAAAGATCATTGCCTACCATGAGGTAGGCCACGCCCTCACCGCCGCCAAGCAGAAGAAGGCCCAGCCGGTGACAAAGATCACCATCGTGCCCCACACCGAGGGGGCGCTGGGCTACACCCTCCACCTGCCGGAGGAGGAGAAGTTCCTCATGAGCAAGGACGACATCCTCACGGAAATCCGCACCCTGCTGGCGGGGCGGTGCGCCGAGGAGCTGGTGTTCAATACGCAGACCTCCGGCGCGGCCAACGACATTGAGCGGGCCACAGAGCTGGCCCGGAACCTGGTGGCCCGCTTCGGTATGAATGAGAAGTTTGGGATGATGGCCCTGGGCACGGTCCAGAGCCAGTACCTGGACGGCGGCTACAGCATGAACTGCGCCCAGGAGACCTTCGCCCTGGCGGACAAAGAGGTGGTGGCCCTGCTCCAGCGGTGCCACGACGAGGCCCTGGAGCTGCTGCGTGAGAACCGGGAGATGCTGGACGCCATCGCCTCCTACCTCTTTGAGAAGGAGACCATCACCGGTGCGCAGATGATGGCGATTCTGGAGGGCCGGGACCCGGACAAGGAGGAATACTATGGCGTCCCCGCCGCCCAGGACGGCACCGTCGAGGCCCCCGCCAAGCATATCAATATCGTCAGCGAAGCAATCCCCATGCCCGGCCTGCCTGAAGAGGGGACGGAGGCGGACGCCGGGGAGCAGGAGCCGTCACAACAGCCGTGAGGCGGAGAAATAGGAGGAGACAGCGATATGGAATACGTGACTTTAGGGAAAACGGGGCTGCGGGTCTCCCGCATGGGCCTGGGGGGCATCCCCATCCAGCGGGTGGACGCGGCGGGTGCGGCGGCGCTGCTGGAGGCGGTGGAGGCCGCAGGCATCAACTACATCGACACGGCCCGGGGCTACACCGTCAGCGAGGAGCTGATCGGGCAGGCCATCGAAGGCCGGCGGGAGAAGTTCATCCTCGCCACCAAGTCCATGGCCCGCACCCAGGAGGATATGGCCCGGGATATTGAGACCAGCCTGCGCAACCTGCGCACGGACCACATCGACCTCTATCAGATCCACAACCCCAACCTCCAGCAGCTGGAGCAGGTCTGCGCCCCCGGCGGTGCAGTGGAGGCCCTCCAGGCGGCCAAGGCGGCGGGGAAGATCGCCCATCTGGGCCTGACCGCCCACTCCCTGGAGGTGTTCCAGCGGGGCCTGGAGCTGGACTGGGTGGAGACCATCATGTTCCCCTATAACATTGTGGAGAACCAGGGGACAGAACTGATGGAGCAGGCGGCGGCGAAGGGCGTGGGCTTTATCGACATGAAGCCCCTGGCCGGCGGCGCGATTGAGGACGCCGCGCTGGCGCTGCGCTTTGTCCTGTCCAACCCGCATGTGTCCATTGTCATCCCCGGCATGTACGAGCCCCAGGAGGTGTCCCAGAACGCGGCCGCCGCTGGGGACAGCTCCCCGCTGTCCGATGAGGAGCTGGGGAAGATGGAGCAGATCCGCCAGGAGCTGGGCACAAATTTCTGCCGCCGGTGTAACTACTGCGCCCCCTGCACCGTGGGGATCAGCATCCCCAACGCCTTCCTGTTCCACGGCTATCTGAGCCGCTACGGCTTGGAGGGCTGGGCCAGGAGCCGGTATGAGGCCATGCCCGCCAAGGCGGGGGAGTGCGTGTCCTGCGGGGCCTGCGAGGAGCGGTGCCCCTACCATCTGCCCATCCGGGAGATGCTCAAGCGGACCGCCGCCGATTTCGGCTGCTGATTGATCCATAACGAAGAGGACCAGCTGGGACATAGCGTCCGGCTGGTCCTCAGTCTGTCACGGGATAGGACTATCATAAATGTATCCAAGAGGCGCGGCATGAGCGGCCTGGAAACGCTCCAACCGTTACATTGGTTTTAGGTTTTTGTTCAGCCGGCCCACCATCCAGGCCATTCTCTTTTCCCGTCCGGCAGCTGTCTTTGCGTCAAAATATGCCCGCGTATAGGTTTTCTTCACGGATAAAGGCATGGCTTGGAAATTTGCGCAGGCGGGCTCATATCCTTCCAGCAGTGCGGATACGCAAGCAATTTGTTCCTCGGTAACTGCCATAGGGTTGGGCGCATCCCACTGGCCGTTCTTTTTCGCTTCCTCGATTTTCTCCCTTCCAAAGCTGGTCATGAGCCCCCGTTCCTCCAGGCTCTGGGCCAATGCCTTATTTTTCTCCGACCACTTGCTTTTCTCCCTGCGCATTGAAAAATATTTTTTATAGGCCCTCCCGTCAATGCTCTGCATCTGCCCGTCAATCCATCCAAAGCAGAGTGCTTCTTCCAAGGCTTCCCCCACTTTTACCGTTTTCGGGCCGCCAGCCTTGCCAAATAGAAGCCAAACGCCGGTTTTTGACAGGCAATGATCGGAAAGCCATTTCCTAAATTCCTCCCGGCTGGAAAATTCCAGGATATCATCCATGCGCTGACCCTCCTTTTGTATACCGGCGCCGCAAAAGGCGCGCCTCTAGCGGCACCGGTCCTGATACTCTGATGGGGACATCCCCACATGCTTTTTGAATGTACTGCCAAAGTAGGCCACATCCCGGTAGCCCACCTGCTCCGCCACCTCATAGACCTTGCAGCGGCAGTCCTGCAAGAGCTTCATCGCCATATGGACCCGGTATTGGGTCAGGTAGCCGATGATGGTATAGCTGGTCTCCTTCTTGAAGACGTGGCTCAGGTGCCCCTCGCTGACCCCCAGGTGCTGGGCAATGGTGGTGATAGAGATGTCCTGGTCACTGTAGTGCTCCGCAATGTAGCCCAGGGCCTGGAGCACATATTTGCTCTTGTCCCCCTTCACCAGGGGCAGGGCGTCCTGGGGGGTGAGGGCGGTGAGCTCCTGCTCCTTGCGGCGGACCTTGTCGATGGCGCTGACCAGCTCCTGATCCCGGAAGGGTTTCAGCAGATAGTCTTCCGCGCCGAATTGGAGGGCGCTGCGGGCGTATGAGAAATCGCTGTGGGCGGTGAGTACGATCACATGGGCCCGGCACCCGGCCTCCCGCAGCCGGTTCATCATCTCAATGCCGTCCATCCGGGGCATCCGCACGTCAGTTATGATGAGGTTGGGGCTGTACCGCTCCACAGCGGCAATCCCTTCCTCGCCGTTAGCGGCCTCGCCCACTACCACGCAGCCCATGGACGCCCAGTCCATGCCCAGCACAATCCCCCGGCGGACGACCGCTTCGTCGTCAACAATCAAGACCTTCAGCATTGCCATTCTCCTTTCTTCGCAGGGGCAGGCGCAGCCACACGCAGCTGCCTTCCCCTGGGGATGACCGGGCAAAGACGCCATATCCCGTCCCAAAGTACATCCGGATAATACTATCCGTATTGAATAATCCCAAGTGTCCGCCTGGTATCCGCTTATCGCCGCTATTGAGCCGCGCCAGGGTCTCCGGCGGGATGCCGCAGCCGTTGTCGGACACGTACAGCAGCAGGTCGCCGCCCTCATCCCCGGCCTGGAGCTTGATATAGCCGTCATCCCGGCCTGCCACGCCGTGGATAACGGCGTTTTCGACCAGGGGCTGGAGGGCCAGCTTGGGCACCAGACAGCCCTGGAACCGCTCTGCGATGTCAATTTCAAAGGCAAAGCGGTCCTCGAAGCGGATGAGCTGGATGTTGACGTAGCGGTCGATCAGCTCCAGCTCCTGCTCCAGCGTCACCAGCTCGTCCCCGGAGATGCTGGCCCGGAGGATGGTGGCCAGATCCGTGGCCAAAGCGGCCACCTGGGGAGCCTGGTGGGCTATCCCCAGCCACTTCATGGCATCCAGGGTGTTGTACAGGAAGTGGGGGTTTAGCTGGGCCTGGAACATCCGCAGCCGCACATTGTTCAGCTCCCGCTCCCGCTGGACGGAACGCTCCAGGTTCAGACGGTACTCATCCGCCATCCGGTTGAAGCGGCTGGACAGGCGGCCCAGCTCATCGTCCCGCCCCGTCTCCAGCCGGACGTCCAGCCGGCCCTGTTCCACCTCTCCCATGGCCTCGTCCAGCTGGTGGACTGGCCGGGACAGGTAGCGGCTGAGAACCCAGGCGCACCACATACACAGCAGCAGGCACAGCGCCCCGGCGAATACCCCCACCAGGTAGAAGGAGCGCAGCACCAGGGAGGTGAAGGGCCTGGGCTGCTGGAGCAGCAGGGAGAAACCTGTCCCGGCGTGCTTTGCCGCGAAAAAGCGGTACGACCGGCCGGCCGGCTCATCCCCCGCCAAGAGCTGGCGGCGCAGGCTTTCCGCGGTGGCCCGGGACTGGGAGGGCTGGGAGCCATAGATGGTCCGCCAGCTCCTGTCCAGCAGGATCACCTCGCAGGACGCGCTGTATAGCCCGCCGAAGAGCCGGTCAAAGCCGCCCTGGCTGACGGTGACAGCCACATAGCCCAGCACCGCGCCCTCCCGGCTGCGCACCGCCTGGGCGCAGGCCAACCCGTCCCCGTTGGCACAGAGGGCCGGTCCCTCCGCCTGTCCGGCGGCATACAGGGCGCCCCAGCCCGGGTCCTCTGCCGCCTCGGGCAGGGCACTGCCTGTGGTGTAGCAGGGCTGGCCCGTGCTGTCGTAGACCTCCAGCCGGGCGTACTCCCGCAGGGGCCCGGCGGCCCGGAACAGGGTCTGGTAGAGCGTGTGGGAGTCGCTGCCGCCCCGGCGCAGTGCACTGCGCACCACAGTGCTGCTGCACAGCTCCCCCATAGCGCGCTCACAGCGGCCCTGCAGGTCTGACAATGCCCCCTCCAGGGCCTCCAGCTGCTCATCCGCCTCCGCCGCAAGGCTCTCCTCGCTGCGCACCACCTGGAGGCACAGCATCAGCGGCCCGCACACCAGCAGCGGCACAAACGCGGCCAGCAGCATCATCACAAAGACCCGGTTCCGGAAGGATCTGCGCAGCCACGCCCTCACGACAACGCCCCCTCTGTCAAACGCCGCCACCGGGCGATCACCTCGTCCCGCATCTCGCTGGCCTGCTGGATCTCGTAGGGGAAACGGAGGAAACCGCCGTCCTCCGCCGAGGCCAGGTCCTCCCGCACGGAGCGGCGGGCGAACTCGCTGACCAGCTGCCGCTGCATGTCCTCCCCCAGGGCAAAGTCAATGAACCGCCGGGCGTTCTCCTCGTGTGCGCACCCGGCCACCACAGCCAGGCCGTCCGGCGGCGCACAGGTGCCCTCGCTGGGATAGACCATGGCAATATTGCTGCCGGCCTGGATGCCCCGCAGGGCAGTTTCCTCCAGGGTCACACCGATGTAGCAGCTGCCATCCGCCACCGCCTGGACCACTGCGCCGGAGCCGTCCAGCGTCCGGTCCCACAGGTTGTGGATAAAGGCATCCAAGGTGTCCTCCCACCTGCCCGGCAGGACCTGGAGCAGCGCGGCCAGGGCGGTGTAGCTGGAGCCGGAGACCTCCGGGCTGGCAAAGGCAATCTGTCCCCGCCAGGCCGGGGAGAGCAGGCTCGCCCAGCCGGTTGGGGGATTGACCCGCACCAGCTTGGGGTTGTAGATGAGTACAACCGGCAGGGAGGAGAAGGGCGTCCAAATGCCGTCCCCGCACCGGAAGGGCTCCGCCACCTCCGCTGCCAGGGGGCTCACGTAGGGGGCAAACAGCTCCCGGCACGCCTCCAGGCTCTCCACACCGCCGCCGAAGAGCAGGTCGCAGGGCGTGTCCGCCCCCTCCGCCGCAATCCGCTCCAGCAGCTCCCCGGTGCCGCCGGCCTCCACCTGGACCCATATGCCGGTGCGCGCCTCAAACTCCTGGATAATCGGGCTGTAGATTTCCTCCTTGTGGGAGGTGTAAATCACCAGGCGGTCAGCCTCCGCCGGAGCGAAAGCCGATAGGTCCTGCGCCCCCTGCCGGCCGCAGCCAGAAAGCAGGGCCAGGAGGGCCAGGATCGCGGCAGCAATGCCCTTCATCCGCTCACCCCTTCCGTTTTTCTGTTATTTTACCATATCCGGGCGGCAGGTTGCAAGTGCCGGGCCATCCCTCTGGAAATCGCAGCAACAGGGGGCTTGACAAGCGCGGAAAAGGCTGGTATAGTAAAAGGGCAAAACAAAGCAGGCTGGATGCATCCGCCTCACCCCCAGCAAAGCGAAGGGGTCAACACAGCAGTCAGCGCCCTTGAAATGGGCGCATATGTTTGTGCGGGTGCGAAAGCATCCGTATTTTTGTTTTGTGTCGCGTGTATTTGGGCAAAATGTTGAAGGAGGTGTCTCGGTTATTAGCATTGTAATGCATCAACTGAATGAGGACATTCGCGACAAGGAACTGCGTCTGATCGGCAGCGACGGCGAGCAGCTGGGCATCATGTCTGCGGACGAAGCCCTGCGGATTGCCGACGAAAAGGGTATGGATCTTGTGAAGATCTCCCCCCAGGCCAATCCCCCGGTGTGCAAGCTGATGGACTACGGCAAATTCCGGTTCGAGCAGGGCAAGCGCGAAAAGGAGGCCCGCAAGAACCAGCACGTTGTGGAGATCAAGGAGATCCGTATGTCCCCGGGCATTGATATCGGGGATTTTAATGTGAAGCTGAAAAACGCGCAGAAGTTCCTGACCGATGGCAACCGGGTAAAGGTATCCGTCCGCTTCCGCGGCCGTGAGATGGCCCACACTGACATCGGCAGGAAGCTCCTGGATAAGTTTGCAGAGCAATGTGCCGAGATTGCCAACGTCGATAAGGGGGCCAAGCTGGAGGGCAGGAACATGTCCATGTTCCTCTCACCCAAGAAATAAGGGACCGCAATTGGAAACATACGGAAGGAGTAAGATCAATTATGCCTAAGCTGAAGAGCCACAGTGGTGCCAAGAAGAGATTCAACCTGACCAAGACCGGCAAGGTCAAGCGTGCCAAGGCCTTTAAGAGCCATATCCTCACCAAGAAGGATACCAAGCGTACCCGTCGTCTGCGCGCTGGCGGTTATGCCGATGTGACCAACGAATCCGCCATCCGCAAGATGATCCCTTACAAATAAGATACGATACGCTTTAGAATAGGAGGCTTTTACAATGGCAAGAGTTAAGGGCGCAATGATGACCCGCAAGAGAAGGAACAAGATCCTGAAGATGGCCAAGGGGTACTGGGGCGCCAAGAGCAAGCATTTCAAGATGGCAAACCAGCAGGTGATGAAGTCCCTGACCTATGCGTATAAGGGACGCCGCCTGAAGAAGAGAGACTTCCGCAGGCTGTGGATCACCCGCATCAGCGCCGCCTGCAAGCTCAATGGGATGAATTATTCCACCTTCATGCACGGCCTGAAGGCTGCCGGCGTGGAGATCAACCGTAAGATGCTCGCCGAGCTGGCCGTCAACAACGCGGAAGCGTTCACCCAGCTGGCGGAGATGGCGAAGAAGGCCAACGCCTGATTGTATTCGGCTGCGATACAGGGCCAACGCCCCCGGTGCTCTCACCGGGGGCGTCCTGCGTGTCCAGCCTTTTTTAGTACCTGTATTCAAAGGGGGTGCACGCTGCTTGGGGTTGACGCTATTTTGTGCCAAAAATCCGGTCTCCGGCATCCCCCAGTCCGGGGACGATGTACCCCTGCTCGTTGAGGTGGCTGTCCAGCGCGCCGCAGTAGATCTCTACATCCGGGTGTTCCGTCTGGATGCGCGCAATGCCCTCCGGCGCGGCCAGCAGGACCATCAGCTTGATATTGGTGCAGCCGTACTCCTTCATAAACCCGATTGCCGCGGCGGCGGAGCCGCCAGTGGCCAGCATGGGGTCCACAATGAGGACATCCCGCTCCGCCACATCCTTGGGCATCTTGCAGAAGTACTTCACCGGCTCCAGGGTCTCCTCGTCCCGGTACAGGCCGATGTGGCCAACGCGGGCGGAGGGCACCATCCGCAGCACACCGTCCACCAGACCCAGGCCGGCCCGGAGGATGGGTACTACGGCAAACTTCTTCCCCTTCAGGGTGGGGGCCATGGTCTTGCAGATGGGGGTCTCCACCTCTTTTTCTGTCAGGGCCAGATCCCGGGTGGCCTCATAGGTCAGCAGCATCCCAATTTCCGACACCAGTTCCCGGAAATCCTTGGTGGAGGTATCCTTATCCCGGAGGATGGTCATCTTGTGGGCCACCAGGGGGTGGTCCACCACATGTACTTTCTCACGATTCATCGGCAGCTCTCCCTTCTATTTCTAGTTGGTGAAACATTCTTTTTAATCCTTTTTCTGTTCAGAAAAAGAATGGTTGCCTTCCCGTTCCAGCCGCTCCCGCTCCGCCTGGCTCAGGCGCAGGTAGGACAGGGACAGCTCCTGGGCAGGAACCGCCCCGCCGGGCCACAGCCGCCATGCGGCCATGCCGACGCCCACCGCGCTTTGCCGCAGCAGATGGGGCGGGGCCAGGCGGCAGGGGATACCGCGGGCGGCCAGGCTGTCCCGGCACAGCTCCGCGCCGTCCCCGACCACTGTCAACGGTCCCGCCATCCCCTTTAAGTCCGCCGCAGCGTCCTCCAGGGAGATGGCGCGGTCCTCACGGAGGCGGCTGAGCTCATCTGCTCCGGCCTGGAATACGGCGTTGTAGATCTGCTGCCGCCGCGCGTCCATGGCGCACACCACAACCCCCTCCAGGTGGGCCAGGGGCCATGCCATGGCCTCCAGGGTGGACACCGGGATGCAGGGTTTTCCCGTCCCCCAGGCCAGCCCCTTCACCGCCGCCGCACCAATGCGCAGGCCGGTAAAGGAGCCGGGCCCCGCCGCCAGCGCGATGGCGTCCATGTCCTCCAGGGCCAGGCCGCTGTTGCGCAGCAGATCCGCCGCCATGGGCAGCAGCGTCCGGCTATGGGTCAGGCCGGTGGACTGCCAGGTGCAGGCCAGCGGCACACCGTCCTCCAGCACAGCGCAGGACGCCGCCTTGGCCGAGCTCTCGATTGCCAGCAGCTTCATCGCTCATCCCCCCCTTCAATCACGATGCTTCGCCAGTCGCTGTCCTCTGCGCACCGGTAGATCGAAACATAGACCGTGTCCGCAGGCAGTGCATTCGCCACCCGCTCGCTCCACTCCACGGCACATACCCCCTCCCGGTCCAGGTAGTCCTCCCAGCCGATGTCGAAGAGGTCGTCCTCGTCACCCAGGCGGTACATGTCAAAGTGGAACAGAGGGATGCGGCCCTCATATTCGTTGACAATGGTGAAGGTGGGGCTGGTGACCCGGCCCATACAGCCCAGGCCCCTCGCCAGCCCCCGGGTGAAGGCGGTCTTGCCCGCGCCCAGATCCCCACGGTAGGCCACCACATCCCCGGCCCGGAGACGCTGTGCCAGCGCCTCACCCAGCGCCTCCGTCTCCTCCGGGCTGTGGGAAAGATACTCATCCATACGCCTACGCCCCCAGCAGCTCCGCCGCCAGGCGGAGGAACGCCCCGTGCTTCACGCTGGACCACTGCTCCAGGGGCGGCGTGCGGCCCAGGCGGGTGGAGAGAAGCTGCGCCGCCTCCACTGCCGTCACCGGGTCATCCGGCCGGAACCGGCCGTCAACCGCCGCCATGGCCCCGGTCTGGACAGCCAGCGCCGCCGCCGCCGCATAGGGGTGGCGGTGGGCCACATCCCGGAAGGGCGCACGGGCCGCCCGCACCAGATCAATACGCTGCCGGGCCGTCTCCCAGCCGTAGGCCATCATGGCCATCTCCCCCCGGGTGAGCGTCTCCTCCGGCCGCAGGGTATTGTCCTGGAAAGCCACGCACCAGCCCTGGCCCAGCAGCCGCTTTGCCGCCCGGCCTGTCTCATCCGCCTGCCCCAGGTCCCGGAAGGGGGACCGCTCCAGCAGTTCCGACACCGTCACTACCCGGTAGCCATGGTCCGTCAGCAGGCGCAGCTGCCTGTCCAGCCCATCCGCCACCGGGGTGCGGCGGGCCATGTTGAACCCGTCCTTCTGGAAAATGATCTGCCCGCAAAAGGCGTCCGGGTCCTCCAGCAGCAGCTTCTCCATGGGCCGCCAGGTGGCCTCCACCTCCGCCTCATAGGAGGCCAGGGGCAGCCAGCCGGCCCCGTCGAAGCTGGCGGCCATGTACTGGTAGCCCATCAGCGCGTAAGCGTCGTAGCTGGTGAACCCGCCCTTGATCCCATCCACATAGTGGGGCGGGCGGGCCAGCCGGATGGGGTAGCCCCATCCCGCCTCCAGCGTCTCATGCAGCCGCTTGAGGTCTGCTACCACCGGCTCCAGCCCTTGCAGGTATTTCCTTCGGCCGTAAACCAGGGGTTTCCAGCCGAAGAGTACATGGGAGTAGGTGTGGCTGGTGATCTCGTGCCCGCCCGCCAGCAGGCGGGCGATCAGCTCCGGGCAGTGGACCGCGCCGCCTTCGCTGTCCTTGCCGAAATCAGGGTAGTGGTCGTAGGCCACCCCGCCCCAGGAGGCGGAGCCGTGCTTGCCCGCCTGATCGGGATAGTTGGCGGAGGTATCCCCCACCACGTCGAAGGTGCCCTTGGCCCCGTAACGTTCCAGTGTCTCCGCCAGAACCAGGGTCAGCGCCTTCCCACGGAAGTGGTCCGGGGAGGCCGGCAGGCGGCAGGGGCCGTCGTCAAAGGTCATGGCGCAGACCCGTTCCTCCGTAGCCACCCGCTCAATGCGCCGGACAGGGGAGAGGTATACCGGCGTTCGTTCCCGGATCTGGTCCTGGAATTGGTGCTTGGCCTTTTTGGCAAGGCCGATGCCTTTGGTAAGAAGGGACATGGGGATTCCTCCTGTAGACGAAAGATGCGTACATCCCCCTCCTTGCCGGGAGGGGGCGGACTTCATGCTATATGGGGCGGAGAGCATCCAGTGCGGCGCAGTAGGCCACATAGGCCGCCGCCCTCCCCAGGCCCAGGGGCCCGCCCATGCGGCGGGCCTTGGTCCACTGGGAGAGACCCTTGCGCAGGCGGGGGGTGTTCCGGCACAGGATCGCCCGGCTACGGCCCTCCTGGAGGGCCCGGCGGAGTTGATCCCGGGTCAGCCCCTCCGCCTCCAGCTCAGTGTAGGCGTTGCCCACCTCCGCCCGATCGTGGGCATCGCTGCCCCCCACGGCGGGGAGGCCCCGCGTCTGGGCCAGCCGGGCGGCCAGGGCGTTGGCATCCGGCACCTTGAAGCAGGCCCGGGCATTGACGGCTTCGATCCCGTCCAAAGGGAACTGGAACGCCTCCGGCGCAGCTCCAGGCCGGTGATACGGGTGGGCCAGCACCGCCAGCCCGCCAGCGTCCCGGATAGTGGCTACGGCGTCCTCCGGCTCCGGCAGGCGGCCCAGGGCGTCCAGGGGGAGGGGGCGGTCCAGAAAGAGCCCCGTGATGTGGCCGATGCGCGTGGAGACCTCGCAGGCGGGGATCAGGAGCACCCCCTCCAGGGCCTCCGGTACGCTGGTACACAGGTTGTGATCCGCGACAGCCACGGCGTCCAGCCCAGCGGCCCGGGCGGCCCGGGCGATCTCCGGCAGGGGGGACCGGCCATCCGGGGAGGCGTCGGTGTGGACATGGAGATCCGCTCGAAACAAGGTCATTTGTGCCGCTCCTTTGCCAGAAGTGCCCGGAAATAGGCTAAACCGGGCAGGATATCGCCCCATTCAAACAGGCCGTCCCGGACGGTGGGGTTGACCAGATCCGCAAAGGCCCCCAGGGCCTTCCCCGGCTTTCCCCGCCGGAGGTAGCCCGCCGCGGCCATCAGGTCCGAGGCGGCGAAGATCATTTTTTTCCGCTGGGGCACAGGCGTCTCGGGCAGCGGCGCGGGGTTGTCCAGGTTCCCGGCGTTCCACGCCAGGGCGCACCACAGCAGGGGGATGCCGCTCCCCGTTGCCCGGGACAGGGGGAATGTACCCCAGATCCGGGGGTTTATCTCCAGCAGGCGGGGCGTCCCCGCCCCGTCCTCTTTAAACTCAAACATAGCAAGGCCCGTGTAGCCCGTATGTCCCACCATACGCGCCGCATACTCCTGCAATACCGGCGCATCCACGCTGGCGCAGCAGGATGAGGGGCCTCCGGAGACGGGGTATTCCCGCAGGCGGCGGTGGCAGATGGCGGCGAGGACCCGCCCGTCCTGGGCCAGCACGGAGCATCCCAGCGCCCCGCCGGGCAGATACGCCTGGACCACTGGGGGCTCCCCGGCCAACTGGGAGAAGCGGGCACAGGCGGCCTCCGCCTCCGCCTCAGTCCTGGCGATGATATAGCGGTCCGCCGCTGTGAGCCCCAGCTTTTCCCCACACACAGGCTTGACGACGCAGGGCAGGGGACTGCGCCGGAGGAAGTCCGGCAGGGTCTCATCTTCCCGGCGGCCCTCCGGCACAGGGATGCCCAGGGAGGCAGCCAGTGAGGAAACCTGCCCCTTGCTGTTAAACAGCGCCAGCTGGCCGGGTGTGGGGAGGCACAGGCCGCAAAATGCCGAAAACCGTTCCCGATTTTCGGATACCAGAGCCAGGGTGGATGCGCCCACCGGCAGCAGGGCGGGGCGGCACTCATGCCCCAGGCAGATCTCCTGGCACAGGTCCAGCAGGGCATCCAAATACCCATCGCCGTCCGGCAGCCAGACATGGCGGCTGGTGTGGCGGGAAAGTCCGCATATACAAAGTTGAATGTTCCTGCCTCTATCTTCGCAAGATCGAGAATATCAGATATCAG
>JAAWKB010000133.1 GCA_022797115.1 Oscillospiraceae bacterium | reverse complement strand
GGTTGTCGCAGTAGACCGGGCTCTTGATGCCGCTGGCCCAGGTAAAGGGTTCCTCCGGCCGGAAGAACACGGCCTTGATCTGTAAGAGATCCTTCGCAATCAACTGAGCGGTATGTTCCATATGATCCTCCTGTCTATCGGTTCACTTCCGGATTGTCCGTCCAACTAAATCATCAAGGGATACGCTGAAATGATCTGCCCCAATGGCCGGGCAGAAGCGTCATCCTATTTCGCATCCTCCAGCAGCAGCTGCCGCAGGGCTGGGATATCCTCCACAATGAACTCCGCCCCGGCCTTCTCGTGCTCCGCCCGGTTGCCATACCCATAGAGTACGCCAACGCAGGGCAGGCCCACCTCGTGGGCCCCGGCGACGTCGTGCCGCCGGTCCCCCACCATCACCGTATTCCCAGCATCCCAGCCGGGCCCCGCCCAGGCGAGCGCGCTGCGGATGACATTGGCCTTCCGTGCGCCCTCCTGGTTGTCCAGGGGGGCGCCGCAGATGCGGTCAAAATACTGCGCCATGCCGAAGTGCTCGAGAACCCGCACCGCAGTCACCTCCGGCTTGGAGGTGGCTACCAGCAGACGTTTCCCAGCGGCCTGCAAATCCCGCAGCAGCTCCGCCATGCCGGGATAGGGCACGTTCTCCAGCCAGCCCTGGCGGACGTAGTATTCCCGGAATGTCTCCGTTGCAACCGCCACCTGCTCCCGGTCAAAGCCATAAAACTCCGGGAACGATTCGTCCAGGGGCGGGCCGATGAAGTGGGTCAGATTGCCGGGCTCCTCCCGGATGCCAAAGCGATTCAAGGCGATGGCGACCGCCTTGGTAATCCCCTCCTTGGGGTCGGTCAAGGTGCCGTCCAGGTCAAACAAAATCGTCTTCCACATGGCGTCACCCGACAAATTCCGCTACGCAGCGGCGGTACGCCGCCACCGGGTCCTCCGCCTGGGTGATAGGGCGGCCCACCACGATATAGTCGGAGCCCAGCTCCTTCGCCTTGGCCGGGGTAGTGACCCGCACCTGGTCCCCCACATCGCCCCCGGCAAAGCGGACGCCGGGAGTGACGGTGAGAAAGCCGGCCCCGCAGGCGGCGTGGACCTTCCCCGCCTCCAGGGGGGAGCAGACCACACCGGCCAGCCCCGCCTGGGCGGCGCACTGGGCGTAGTGCAGGACCACTTGGTCCAAGGGCTTTTCAATGAGGAGCTCCTCCTCCATCCGTTCCTGGCTGGTGGAGGTCAGCTGGGTGACGGCAATGACTAGGGAGCGGGCCCCGCCGGGCCGCACAGCCCCCTCCAGGGCCGCCTCCATCATGGCCTTCGTCCCGGCGGCGTGGAGGTTGAGCATGTCCACCCCCAGGCCAGAGAGGACCTGCATGGCCTTTTTGACCGTGTTGGGGATATCGTGGAGCTTTAAATCCAGAAAGATCTTGTGCCCCCGTTCCTTGATCTCCCGGACGATTGCCGGACCCTCGGCGTAGTAGAGCTCCATACCGATTTTTACAAAAGGCTTGTCCTCCCCGAAGCGGTCCAGGAAAGCCAGCGTGGCTGCCCGGCTGTCGAAATCCAGCGCAATAATAACGTCCTTACCCATGGTGCGCACCTCCTATGATTTCTCGCAAACTGTTCATCCCATACTTTTCCATCACCCGGGGCAAATCCCGGATGATATCCCGGCAGGCAAAGGGGTTGACCAAATTGGCTGCCCCCACCTCCACCGCTGCGGCCCCAGCCAGCATCATCTCAATCACATCCTCCGCCGAGCTGACGCCGCCCATACCGATGACCGGGATGTGTACCGCCTCATAGACCTGATACACCATCCGCAGCGCCACCGGGAACACAGCCGGGCCGGAGAGCCCGCCGGTGCCGTTGGCAAGCAGCGGCCTGCGGCTCTTCAGGTCGAGCCGCATCCCCAGCAGGGTGTTGATCAGGCTCACGCCGTCGGCCCCGGCCTCCTCGCAGGCCCGCGCAATGGCGGCGATATCCGCCACGTTGGGGCTCAGCTTCATATAGACTGGCTTGGTGGTGACGGCCTTCACCGCCCGCGTCACCTTGGCGGCAGCCTCCGGCGTCGCGCCGAAGCTCATGCCGCCGTTGTGGACATTGGGGCAGGAGATGTTCACCTCCAGCCAGCCCACCTGCTCCTCCCGGTCCAGCAGGGCGCAGGTGTGGGCGTACTCCTCCACGGAAAAGCCGCTGACGTTGGCCATCACCGGTTTATGGAAAACCTGGCGCAGCCGGGGCAGCTCCTGCGCAATCACCTGCTCCACCCCCGGGTTTTGCAGGCCCACCGCGTTGAGCATCCCCGCGGGGGTCTCCGCGATGCGGGGGGTGGGGTTGCCGAAGCGGGGGGCCTGGGTGGTCCCCTTGAAGGAGAAGGTTCCCAGGCAGTTGATGTCGTAGAGCGCGGCAAACTCCTGGCCGTAGCCAAAGGTACCGCTGGCGGGGATCACAGGGTTGTCCAGCCCGATGCCGGAGAGGTCTACCCGCAGATCTGCCATAGGATCTCCTCCTTTTCCAATACAGGACCTTCCTTACACAGCCGCTTCGGGCCGGACGCCGTCTGGCAGGTACACCCCATGCAGGCCCCAAAGCCGCAGCCCATCCGCTCCTCCAGGCTG
>JAAWKB010000020.1 GCA_022797115.1 Oscillospiraceae bacterium | reverse complement strand
GTCGGCCATGACCCTCTCCACCCACTCGCCGTAGTTGCGCACCACGAATTTAGAAAACTCCCTGCAACGCATCCAACAGCCCCTGTATCTCATGCTGCAAAATGCAGGGACGTACGCCGTCTGACACGACCACTTTGTCGCTGGCGCTGGGATCGCATTGCCGACCGATAAAGGAAATCCCCGCCTGTGCTGACAGGCTTCGCGTCTCCCCGCCGGGAATACACCAGCAGTCCTTTGTGCAGCGGGCTGCCAGTTCTCTCCCCAAATCTTGATAATATTTGCCAGTTACCAGCAATACAGCGTCGATCAAAGGTGATGCCGCAAAGGCGTCCACAGAGTGCTCCAGTATCGTCTTCCCCTTTATCCGCATGTATTGTTTGGGAATCTCTGCGCACTCCATGCGGCTGCCATTGCCTCCCGCCAGAAGTACTACTATGTTCAAGCCCTCTCCCCCCTCCTGCCGGACTGCCTCGCCTTCAGGGAGCGGATGATATATTGCGCGCCAATTTTCCCGCTGTCTCCCAAATGGTAGACATATTTTTCCACAACATCCGTAATTTGATCCCGGTAGCCCTCTTGATGCAGCAGCATATCCGCAACCTTCCGGCCAATATCTGAGATCTTATCCAGCTCTATATCCACACCAATTTTCTGCCGCAGCGTGATATCCAAGGGCTGCATTGGGTATTTTTCATAATCCGGATTCAAGATCTTGGGCGGCGTGTTGACGAAAAGGGACGGCCGCTTCGTCGTATACGAAAATTCGTGGGCAATACTGGACCAATCCGTAATCAGGATATCCGCCTGGTATACGGTTGCATTACTGGAAAAATCTGTCTCAATTATTACATGGCGGAATGCTTGGTTCTCACAGCAGGTAAACAGGCGCTCCATTTTTACCGGATATCGCTTGATATACTCCGGGTGCGGACGAATGATTATATTGTATCCTCCCTCCGCAAGCGATCTCAGCATCGGCTCAAGGCAGATATCCAACAGGTTGCCCTCCTGCCAAGACGGCGCGATCAAAATGGTAGGCGGATTGTTTTTTTGGAACGGCATTCGTTCATAAGCCGCAATATTCCGCTCCAGGAGGCCGTATCCACATTCCACCAGCCGCCTCGGAGGCAGGTGATACAGCTGCTCTTCAAACCGGAGCTCGTCCACCTGATGGCGCCCGATGCAGAAAATTGTGTCGTAATGGTTAAGGCATCCCGGACGCCCAACCATCAGAAAGCTCGTCAGCCCGTGGAACATATACACATACTCAATATCCTTGCGCAGATAGCTGCGCTTGATATGGTATGTGTCCAGATCCGGCATCGTCATCACCACCATATCTGCATCCATTTTCATCATCAGCGTAATCAGCCGCCGCTCTCCGATGTAGTAGGGCTGTATCCTGTTCTGCTGCCTTGCAATCTCAAAAATCTGGTCATCGGGGTCGCTGGTTATGTAGTGTATCGTGATATTGGAGTGGGCAAGCAGGTATTCCATCACATCCTGAAAATACTTGTAAAATCCGCTCTTTTCCGAGTAAAACACCAAATGCTTATTTGCAATGGAGAAAAACCGCCTATAATCTGCCTTTTCCCGCTTCTTTTCCTCCAGGGACCGCTTACCACCAAGCTGATCTATGGCCGCCAGATCCCGCTGGCTCGCCCGCAGCGCGGTATAATCCACCCGTTTCTCCGGCGGGATGGCAAGATTACAGACGAGCTGGTTCAGGATGGAGAATAGGTTTGAGCAAATCCAGTATATCGCCACGCCTAACGCGACAACGGCCCCCAGGGAGAGGGAGATTGCGATGGAGATTCCGTTCGTTGTCCACTGCTCCGCCCTGCTCTGCTCCCGCTGCAATGGGTTGATGCGGTTTTGCGCCTGTCCCAGCGCCAGCGCCGCAAGCCCTGCCGCCGCAGGCGCCAGCAGTGTCCAGCCCCCAGCCTCTGCGGGAACAAGGCCCAGGGCTGTGGAGGCTCCGGTGTCCGTGATCGTATGGATGGCCGCTACCATCCCCGCCAGGATCACAATCTGCAAAAACAGCGGCAGCAGGCTCAAAAGAGGATGGTATCGCTCCCGCTTATAAAGGGCCGCCTGCTCCTCGCCAATTCTCTCTTTATCGCCGTAGTAAGCAAGCTTCAGCCGGTTGATTTCCGGCAGCAGGGACACCATCTTCAGGCTATTGATATGGCTCCACAAGGAAATGGGAAACAGGATGACCTTTGTCAGAAGCGTGAACAGCGCAATAGCTCCCCCATAGCTGCCAACGACCTGATAGCATATCCCCAGCAGCCAGACCATAGGCCGGGCTATGAGCTCTGTCATGGGTCTCACCTACCTTTTCTTCTATCTTTATACACCAGGCGTCCACTCCCGCCCAAATGGGCGGGAGTAGGCAAGGGAGCTCCCTCGTCCCGTTCTATTACAGCGTGGAAACCCACTCCCACCACCGCACGGCAGGGCACAGCCCCTCCCGCGCAGCGGCCTCGCCCGCCAGCGCCTCAGTAAACTGCGCCCGCTGGGCAGGGTCATCGACCAGCCGGCACAGTGCCGGAAAGATATCCTCCGGGGCCATCCCGGTCACATACCCGGTCTTTCCATCTACAATCTGATCCTCAGCTCCCGCAAAACAACATGCCACAATCGGCCGGCACAACATGCGGGCCTCTGCCAGGGCAATGCAATAGCCCTCATAATCGGACGGCTGCACATAAATGTCGCAGCCGCGTATATAGGGATAGGGATTTTTTTGTGCGCCCACCAGAACAAGCGCCGTTTCTACCCCGAGCTCCCGCGCACAGCGCATCAATTTCTGGCGCTCCGGGCCGTCGCCAACAACATACCAGACCACCTTGCTCCCACCGCTTTGCAGCATTTGCAGCAGCTTCGGGATTTTACTGACCCCCTTCTCATGGCTCAGCCGGCCTACCGTTACTATTTTGATATAGGGGCCGCCTTCCGCAAATGGAGCCCCTAACTCCGCCATATGCTTGATCTGGAGGGCATCCACCGTATTGGGGAGCAGCTTGGCCTTCTCCGCAAGCTCCGGCATCTGGGATAAAAAACGCGACCGGGATGACGCTGAGCCAAAAAAGATCCAGCGATAGCCCGCATACGCCCGCCTCTCCGTCTGGATATTGTATCCAGCCTGCACAATATCCGTGTGGACAAACGCAATTTTACACGCCGCCGCAACATGCTGCGCGACATACCACGTTGCCAATCCGTCCGCGTAGGCAATTGCAACATCGTATCCCTGGGAACCCCGTCCCGCTCCAGAGGCCGCGCCCCCCAGCCTGTGGTATGCCTGTTTCAATGCCCGGAACAGCCGGTGGAGCCCGCGGGCCTTCAATGCCCCGGAAACCGCGCCCCGGAGACGTTCCATCCGTCCCGCCCGCCGGTCACACGCCAGGCGGACGCCGGACGGCACCTCGCCTGACAGCTCCCCACCGGGGACGAATGTCAACAGCGTTATGTCCAGCCTTGTCAGCGGGGCCAGCTTCAGCAGAGCCAGCAGCGAACGCTCCACGCCGCCGACGCCCAGCCCTGGGACCACCAGCAATACCCGCTTCATGGTATCCTGTAGTGGGGGTACAGCTCCCTGTGCGCCTGCATCCATTGTTTCAGTTCCTCCAGCTGCGCCGGATAGCTCCCCACCTGGAAACCGAAGTCCGTGCGCGTATTGACCAGGGTTTTGTCCAGCTGCGGACCGTCGATCCTGCTGATTTGGACATCCTCCTTTTGAAACGTCTGTTGGAACAGCCGCAGCAGGCTGTACTTATCCATTGCAACTGCCGGAACCAGGTGGTACAGGCCGGCAACCTCCGTCCGCAGCGCCCATTCCACCGCTTTTGCCAGTTCCAAGGTCGTCACGCCGTTCCAGAGGGTTTTGCTGTAACCCTGGATCTCCCCCTTCTGCGCCATGAACCAGTTGAGCAGCCCTGTCCCCCCGGGGTCTGTGTCCGGACCGATGATGGACATGCGTAAGGTCAAATCCTTCCGGTTGTTCAGTTCCCCCAGCGCCTTGGAGCGGTCATACATTGTCCGGCCGTCGGGGAGCGCATTCTCCGCATAGCCGCCTTTGCTGCCGGAAAATACGCAGTCAGTAGACAAATGGATCACCTTTGTCCTCTCCTGGCTGAAAAGGCTCTCCAAGTAGTGCGGTATGTATGCGTTGAGCAGGACCGCACGGTCTGGCCGCGCCTCGCAGGCGCGCTGGAGCAGCCCGATGCAGTTGACAACGCCATCCGGGCGCACCTCCTCCAGCCATGCGCGCAGTGCGGCGGGATCTGCCGCGTCCACTGTACGGCTGGTCAGGGTATTCCGTTCACTGCGGGAGGCCCGGTACACTATATGCCCCGCTTCTTCTAAATACAGGGACACCATATGCCCTGCCATACCGGTAGAGCCTAATACAGCGATTTTCATCACATGTTACTCCTCCATAGGTCTGTCTTGCGGCATGTCCCAGTGAAGCAGCCCTGCCGCCTGCTCCGCCGGGACCACGACAGCCGGATTGATTCCCGGGAATCCATTGCAATATTTACAAAATTCAACATAGCCGCGCTGGTTGAACTTCATACGGAACTCCAGGAGCTCCCGTCTTTTCTCACGGACAGGCGAAAACCCGTCTAAGCAATACACATCCTCCAAACAGTCCGGAATGAGCCCGGCTGTCACCGCATATCCCATGTAATTGCAGCTGTACAGCCGCCCATTGCGCAGCTCCATGAACGGATTCGCGCACCTGCGGAACCGCTCCATCAGCTCCTCATCCCCTAATAGCTGGTACGGCTGGCGGGGCGGGAAAGCGTCAATCCATGTGACAGGATGATTGATTTTAAAGCTGATCTGGTGCGTTTCCATGGTTTCCCGTATCTTCTGGAGGGGCTCTGCCAGAGACGGGACAGCTGCCGTATAGTCGTCAAGCTCCACAAAAATGCGGTGGTCCAGGAGCGCCCGGCACAGCTTCTCATCCGGTATCACGCTGCAGTTTGTGACCGTCCCCAGCGTGCCGATCTGATCCCGATAGTTCCCGTCAATATATGCCAGCAGCTCCGCCAGATGGGGATATAAAAACGGTTCGCCTCCAGAGACATGTATCAGGCCGATATAATCGACGCAGGAGAATACCTGATCAACCTCCCGTTCCAATTCCCCCAGCTCACGGTGGCGCATGGTCTTGGCATAGGGCTTGAAAATCAAGCATTTCTCACAGTTCAGATTGCAGACCGTTGTGGATAGGAACGATAGGGACGGGAAATACAGGATGTCCGCCACATACAGGGCGTACACTGGCAAGAAGCGGTCCATAAAGTCAGGCGACCAGAAGAGGTTCCGATTCCACTGGTATCCCCCGTCTTCCAAGGTTCTGCGTATCCCGTCTGGGTCCGGATAGCCGATGGGGATCAGAACCAGCTTTCCCTCCGGGCGCCCCAGCACCTCCCGCAGGGGGACGCGGCTGCCCTCTGCCTGGTTGACCGACGGGTCTATCAAGCGGATCTCCCGTTTCAAAAAAGTCAGCGCGGCAGCCAGGGTATGGGCGTAGCCCTCATCTGTGTAGATGTATATGTCCGCATGTTCCTGAAAGTACGCGCCAAGCCCGTCAAACTCATGCCCGCGGTTTTGCCATTTCATTCCCGCCGCCCCCCTCATTCAAATTTCTTCCATACCGTGCGGTTGACATAGCCGGTATAGCTCAAAATAATCCGCACGACCTTTTCCGCTACATTGTCCACATCATAGTCCGGCACCGTCCGGATGAGCCCGGGCCGCTGCTGTCCTGTCACGCAGTCAATTGCGCCGCACACATCCTCCGCCTTCAATCCGGCCATCACCAGGGTCCCCTCGTCCATCCCCTCCGGACGCTCGTGGGCCTGGCGCACCGTAACGGCCGGAAAGCCCATCAGCGCGGACTCCTCCGTGATGGTCCCACTGTCGCTGATGACGCAAAAGGCATTCATTTGCAGGCTGCTGTAGTCCGCAAAGGAGAGGGGCCGCATGAATTCCAGCAGCTCTGAAAACTGGAAGGCCCCGTTTTCCAGCTTCTTTCTGGTGCGCGGGTGGGTGGAGACAATCATCCGTTTCCCATAGCGCCTTGCCACAAAATTAAGGGTTTCCATCAAGGTCTGGAAATTCCCTGGGGAGTCCACATTTTCCTCCCGGTGGATGGAGAGGACAAAGTATTCCTGCGGCCGCAGCTCCAGGCGCGAGAGGACATCAGACCCGTTGATGCTGGCCCGCTGGGCCTGGAGCACCTGCTTCATAGAGGAACCGGTCTTTATCACGGTCTCCGGGGCAATCCCCTCCGCCAGCAGATACCGGCGGGCATGTTCCGTCAGGACCATATTGATGTCAGAGAGGTGATCCACAACCTTCCTGTTCAGCTCCTCCGGCACCCGCTGGTCAAAGCACCGGTTGCCCGCCTCCATATGGAAAACCGGCACCTTGTTCCGCTTCGCTGAAATGACCGACAGGCAGGAGTTCGTGTCGCCATACAGCAGCAGCGCGTCCGGGCGTTGCCGCTTGATGAGCGCATCCGATTTCTTGACCACATTTCCGATGGTGTCCGCCGCCGTCTCGCCGGCCGCCTCCATAAATACGTCCGGCTTCCGTATCCCCATTCCGGAAAAGAAAATTTCGTTCAGCTCATAGTCGTAGTTCTGCCCCGTATGTACCAGGATATGGTCCGTATACCTGTCCAGCTGGGGGATGACGCAGGACAGCTTGATAATCTCCGGGCGCGTCCCTACAATGGTCATCACCTTCATCATCAGTACCCCGCAGCCTGCTCTTTCCCGGCCAGGGCGTTCTGCACATAGTCCAATTGGAGCAGCATCCGCTTCATGCCCTCTATGTCCAGACGCTCTGTGTTGTGCGAGGTGTAGTCCTCCGCAGCGGAAAACTCCTTCTTCCCGCTCTCAAAATATTTTCCATAATTCAAATCCCGGCCGTCACAGGGCACCATATAGTAAGCCCCCAAATCCACCGCCCGGACCATCTCCTCCCTGGTCAGGAGGGACTCATACAGCTTTTCGCCATGGCGTGTCCCGATGACCTGCGGGGGAGCGGACGCGCCGAACAGCTCGCTTACCGCCCGGGCCAGCGTGTCAATGGTCGCTGCCGGCGCCTTCTGGATAAACAGCTCACCGCCCCTGGCGTGCTCAAACGCGAACAATACCAGATCCACTGCGCTGTCCAGGCTCATCATAAAGCGCGTCATATGCGGGTCTGTAACGGTAACCGGCTTTCCATCGTGGATCTGCTGGATGAACAGCGGGATAACCGAGCCGCGTGAGCACATTACATTGCCATAGCGGGTGACTGCAATGGTTGTTCCGGTCTCGCCGCGCCCCATCGCCGCCGCTGTCTTTTCCATCAGCGCCTTGGACATGCCCATGGCGTTGATGGGGTAAACCGCTTTGTCGGTGGAGAGGCAGATCACCTTTTTCACACCGGCGCCAATCGCCGCATGGAGGACGTTTTCGGTCCCGATGATGTTGGTCCGTACCGCCTCCATGGGGAAAAATTCGCAGGAGGGCACCTGCTTCAGCGCAGCGGCATGGAACACGTAGTCCACCCCCTGCATGGCGTGCTGCACGCTCTCGTAGCTTCTTGTATCGCCGATATAAAATTTCAGCTTAGGATTTTCATACGTTTTCCGCATGTCGTCCTGCTTTTTTTCGTCGCGGCTGAACACGCGGATCTCTCTGATCTCCGTGTTTAGGAAACGGCGCAGCACCGCGTTTCCAAAGGAGCCTGTACCGCCTGTGATCAAAAGGATCTTGTCCTTGAACATCGTTTTCTTCCTCCTCCATGTTATGGGGTGTATTCTATCGTACCGTCTTCCTTTACCAGCAGGGCGTGCGGGACAATGGACCGTCCCGATTCCCTGCCCCTCACCAGCACCTCCAGGACATAGCTGCCCGGCTCCAGCTCTGATAGGGGGATATTGCATTCAAAATAGGAGTTGTCATAGATTTGGCCGTTCTCCAGCACATCCCGCAGATATGTGCCGGCATATGCTTCCGTGTTGTACACGGCGCCCTCCCCTGAGCTGTTGGTCAGTCCGATGAACACCTCCGCCTCCGCCGACGGCGTCCCTACTTCAATCCCCCAGCCTTTGACTTGCAAAACATCATCTACAGGGTTACATGATCCGATGCTGTGGTACAGCTCGCGGTTTTGGGTGAAGTCCGCAAGCGGGATGTCCTGACGCTCCGCGTAGGTCTTCTTCGGAGTGCTCGCCGGGAGCGTACCCCGCTCGAAGGTGATCGACCCGTCCGCCCCATAGATCACCTTATGGGAGAGCGGGGCCAGCCGCAGCGCGCCGGCCTGTACCAAAATTGACAGCGTATATGTCCCCTCTTCCAAATCGGAGAGCGGGATATTGGTATAAAACGCGCTGTGGTCATAGATGGTATCCTGTAAAGGCGTCCGCAAATAGTGGCGAAGGAACTGCAGCGTATCGTATAGCACAGTTTCCCCATTTTCATCCGTAAGGGCAAGCAATATGTCCGATTCCTCAGAGGGATATCCGATAGCCGCCGCCCATCCACGGATTTGCAGCAGATCCTCTGCCTTTTTGCAGACTTCTATGGAGTGGTACACAGGCTCATCCGTGGATGCGTTTAAAATCGATTGCTGCCCCTGCTGCGTCCCTACATAGCCAGAAAGCGGGATAAAGCTTCGCCCCTCTTTTTTGAACGGATATGGTGTGCATGTATAGGAGGAAGTCCCCTCGTTTTCATAACAATATATAAACAGCGTATACATGCCGTCCTCCATCTGGGCGTGGGAAAATACGGAGGAAAACATGTGATGCGTTCCCTGTATATTTCTCTGGACGAGGCCGGCCCGAAGCCCATAATGATCACTGATATTGGTCCCTATTTTGTAGATATGGTCGTCAGAAACCCACATGAGATCGATTTTTTTGTCCGGGTTGGGCTCATCGGTTTCCATATACGCATAGCCTGTCAGATCGACCGTATCGCTGAGGCCGCCCTTGACCGTTATGTAGAACACATCGAAAAAAACCTGTTCGTTCCACTCCCCTTCAACCGCTGGCAGTTCCTCTATGCCCAATCCGCTGCAATACAAAACAATATCAGTTGAAACATACAGCAGTACCCCCATGCTTATCAGCGCGGCCAAAGAGAACAACACATGTCTTTTTACCCTCTCCTTCATAGCGTTCTCCTCAGTGTCCTTTATATTCGGACGGGTCAAGCGCGGGAAGATCAAGCCCCAGCAGCGTATTCAATACAGTCCTGAGCGTGTTAATCCCCGACAAGCCCTCAATATCCACCGTAGTATTTTGATAATACACCGCATTCAATATATTTCGCATATAGCCAGCCTCTTTCTCTAAATCAGGATATTTGTCTTTTAGAATCGTCCCAGGCCGCCAGCCGTGGTCGGATTGCAGTACAATAATGCAGTTCGGATCTTGCCGGATAATGGACTCTGCCGCTTCTATTATCTTTTTATTCAGATACTTCAACTGACCTAGATAGATGTTTGGATTCTCCCAGTTTGACCGGTCAGCCCCATTGAGCGGCGTACCATCCGCATTGACAAACCAGGGGTCATGCGGCGTTGAAAAATAGGCCATTGTCCATAGGTTCTCTTTTTGCAGGGAGGGCGCCTGCTGGATATACGCAAACATATCATTGAGTATATCCAGATCCTCATCCCCGCTCTTCTGGAAAAGCGGGTAAAGCGCGGTTTTACTGAAAATGATATATTCCTCACTCAATTCGTTGCTTGCAGAGACGCCGGTAAACCGGAAGTCCGCATTGGATGCGTCTAAGAAATTGTCCGCATCAACCATATTCAGCTTGTACCCTGCGTGCAGCAGTATTTGAAACAGAACCGGGTTTTCCCGCAGTTTCCCCAAGGTCGTCCAATCTGTTGTACTGGTGTCTCCGGAATACTCCCCAACGTAGTCCAAATTCAGCAGGTTCGTCATCACGACGCCTGTGTAATAGGCCTCATTTTCTGACGCCTCCGATACATTGAACCCCAGCTTCCGAAGATCAGAATAAAACCCTGTATTATCATAGCCGCAATAATGTTTCAGATTTTCTGTGCCGCCATATTCGTCAAACACCATAAAATAAATATTGGGCAGATGTTCGCGCTCCTCTGTTGAAATGTTGAGCTGTTCTTTTGAGCGTTCCATGTTTAATTTTGCTACAATATACGGGACTGCAAAAATACCGTTGATTAGGATGAGCACGCCAAAAGTAATCCCAACAATCCCATTCGCCATATAGGCATTCTCCGCAGTCAGCAGGTTCTTGATCAGAGCTCCCACTGTCAGGACAACAAATGCCAGGAAAATCAGGACATGCCAGTAATAGGTCCTGACAAAGAACTTTGTAATGAGATCTTGAATCAGGACAAAATTGACGAACAACAGCATAAAAATGTTGGAAGTAAGCACCGCCTTGTCGAAGCTGCGCATGACTGCGAAAAGGAGCAGACTGCCCAGGCCTCCCATCAGCAGCAGGACCAGGCCACACAGCATCACATCTAAAAAGCTGCATTCACTTACATTCTGAAAATATAGAAATACGCATGGGTACAGCGCCAGCGCGGCCATACTGATCAGTGGAACGACTCGTTTCATAAAGCAGACATCTCTCCTATCGTTTCCTACGAAATCATTTTTTACTGGGTAATAGAAAAAAGAGCGGCGAGGTAAGCTGCGCCTTTCCTGAACAGCGTGTGCGCAAGGATACACAGTACGATGACGGCCAGCGCATAGGCAGGAATCCAAATAGCAGGATGCAGCGTATTCCAGGTGATATATGCGCCAAATGCATTGAGAAAAAGCGGGTGCATCAGGTACACGGAAAAGGCCGCTGGCGCAAGCTTCCTTGCTGCGCAGCCCAACCGCCCTGTTACCGGCTTTGACAGGATGCCGTTAAACAGACAGCTGGCCCCAATGAGCGTAACCGGTGACGAATAGACAAAGAACAGCTCCGTTGGCTGTCCCAGCTGGAAGCTCTTCCAGGCAGTCAGCCCTGCCGTCAGAAGTGAGCAGGCGGCGTATGCCAGCAGCAGCGGCATCCTCCTCATCGAAACGGGGTGCTCCTTGTAATATGCGCCAAGCAGCGCCATCCCGATATAGTACGGAAGGCAGCTGAACGGGAACCCAATGACCGCCCGCCCAAGCAATGGCTGCAAACATTCCGCCAGGCATCCGTAGCCAAGCGATGCCAGTATGACATATCGTTTTGCGGCAGCAGATATGCGCTCATTATTCCAAAATCCTCGCAGAAGCGGCAGCGCCAGCTGGAATGTTATGTATTGCAGCATGAATCCCAAATGGAAGTACGGCGCCTGTGCAAATATTCCAGCAAAAGCCTCTGTACCCATCCCCAGGCTGTTTGTCCGCATATTGTACACAATGTAGATAGCAGACCAACAGACATAGGGGATCAGCGCCCGCCTGAGCAGCCTCACAAGCCATTTCCCCATTGGCTCATCCTTGGGGATCAGGCAAACACCTGAAATCATAAACAGTACCGGCACAGCAACTCTCCCAAAGGCGTTATACAACAAGGCAACACCCCAATACGGGTAAAAGACATAAAAGCCTTGCGCTGCAACGTGCAGAATGACTACCATAACCGTTGATATGACCCGCAGCAGATCCAATCTTGTATCCCGTAGCTGTTCCATCCGCTTTCCCCCTGTTTCCTCTATTTCACAAAACGCTTCACCTGATCCGCCAGCCATCGGACGGGCCCGGTCATACGCCAAATCCGGCTCTGTTCAATCGTCTCCAGTTCCGCAATCCGTCTCATCATCTGACGGGCCCGCAGCCAGAGCGCATCCTGTTGTCCCTGGGCTGTTTCCACATCCGCTTGCAGCCTTTTGACCTCTTCATTTGCTGCCTGTTTCAAACGCAGAATATCTGCAATCGTGTCCTGCTGTTCCTTGACCATTTCCTCCAGCTCCTGGACGCGAGCTGTGCTGGCGGTGATTTCCCCGTCTTTCTGGCTGAGGGCTGCCGCTAACGTCTGAATATAGGCGCTGTTCTGCTCAATCGCCTCATCCTTCCCGGCAATGGCCGCCTCCAACTCCTGGATATAGGCGCTGTTCCGCCCCATCGCCTCATCCTTCCCGGCGATAGCCGCCTCCAACTCCTGGATATAGGCGCTGTTCCGCCCCATCGCCTCATCCTTCCCGGCGATAGCCGCCTCCAGCTCCTGGATATAGGCGCTGTTCCGCCCCATCGCCTCGTCCTTCCCGGCGATAGCCGCCTCCAGCTCCTGGATATAGGCGCTGTTCCGCCCTATCGCCTCATCCTTCCCGGCGATAACCAGCTCCAGTTCCCGTGAGCGTCCCACTAATCCCGCCTTTTCCGCCGCAAGCCGGTTGATATCCTCCGACTGCCTCTGAACCGTGTGAACGTACTCCGCCAGGGTCTTTTGACTGTCCATATACTGGCTGCTGATATCTGGGACCATACAGGAAAACGGCCTGACATCAACAGCCTTCTCCGCACATACCGCAATCAGATTCTGCGTGTCGTCATGCCGTTTCCTCTCCCCCCACTGCACGGACAGCGTGTCCGCCCCCGGCGCGTCCATCACCAATGAGATCTCATTTCGCTGATAGAGCATGGAAACTGCCGGGAAATAGGCCGCAAGCAGGGTGCGGAACCCCTCCTCTGTGTACTCCTTTTTGTGATATGGATTCACAGCCCCCCAGAGCTCGTTGGGAAGATCCGACGCGACCGGCTGATTGGGACAGGATACGATCAGCCGCCCGCCGGGACGCAAAACCCGTTTCGCCTCTGCCAAAAATGCGTGCTGGCTGGCCTCCTCCACATGCTCAATCGTTTCAAAGGAGACAACCAGATCTACGCTCCCACTGTCCAGCGGGATCTGGGACACGTCTCCCTGCAAAAAGCGGAGATTCGGCCTCCCATACCGCCCTTCCGCATACGCGACAGCATCGCTGCTGATATCCACGCCGTACACATGCCCGGCAAAGCGGCTCAAATACGCCGTCCCATACCCCGAGCCGCAGGCTATATCCAAAACAGCAGCCCCCGGCTCCACCAGCTTGGCCGCCACCATGTACCGCTGCCAATGCTCCCGCTCGATCAGCTGCCCGGCAGTTTCCTCACACTCAATAAACCGTTCGCCTGTAAATTCCATACCCTCTATTGCCCCCGCCGCAGCATGTCCTCATATACCGCCAGATGCCGGTTGACATAATCATCAAATTGGTAATTCTCCTGTGCCAGCCGCCGGCCAGCCTCCCCCCGGGCCCTGCGCTCCTCGGGATGCCCAATCAGCCGGGTCACTGCGCGGCAAAGCGCCTCGCTGTCATCCTGCGGAACAACCACGCCGCACTCCGGCGCAAACGTCACCCCCGGCAGGGACGTCCCCTCGCACACAACGACAGGCCGCCCCGCTGCCATCGCCTCAATCGCCATCAGGCCAAATGCCTCGGCTGTCGAGGGCATGAGGAAGATATCGCTGGCGCAGTAAATATCCGCCATCAGGCTGTTGTCCGTCACCCAGCTCAGATCAATGACCTGGAACCTGCGCTCATAGGCGGAGAGCATCCCCGGGTTCCCCACCGCAAGCAGCGTCACCGGCTCCTTTACACGCAGTTGATCCAGCATCCGCTTGATACAGTCAAAGCCCTTGAAGCGGGAGGGGTCCGCCCGGAAACTCAGGACAATGTTCTCCTCGGGGATCGACAGCCGCCGCCGGACCTCCCGCCGGTCCCGTTCCGCCGAGAAAAGCGTGGTATCAATCCCAAAGGGGATCAGATGGACCTGCTCGATCCCTCTTGTGATGGGGCTGCGGCGCACCAGCTCCAGCATATATGCTGACGCCACAATCAAATCCAGCTTCGACCGGGACAGCACCTCCCGTTTCACCGCCCATTGCAGGGCAGTCCGGTCCTCCTTCATGGGGAAATTGACATCCAGGTGCGGGCACTGGCCGCACCCCCGCTCCCACCGGATGCACTCCAAAGGATAGATGCAGTGCCCCGTAAAGAGCCACGGGTCATGTATTGTCAGCACGGACGGCTTTTTCGCAGTGATCTCCGGTAAAACCGGCAGCGACCCAAAGTAGTTGTGCAGCAGGTGGTAGTGGACCACATCCGCTTTCTGAAACTCCGGCAGCTCCATCAGCCGGTATAAATAGGGGTAGATCATGCCATGGAGGGAGAGCTCCCGTTCACACTCCATCAGGCGGCGGCGCAGGTAGGGCTCATGGGGGCCCCCAGCGAGGGGGATCGTATGCGGGTCATCGCCCATCCGCTCCATGACCACCTGGCTGGCTGCAATCCCCCGCTTATTCAGGGCAATCTGCATGTCGTGCCCATTGAAGCGGTTCCCCAGCAGATCTACATTATTAACATGTAACACTCTCATTCTCAATCCCTCCTATCTCTCCGGGTCAATCCCCAGGGACTGGAAGAAGGCCCGCCGCATGTGCTCCGCCGTCAGGGTCTGCAAAAAGGACTGGTAGCCCTGCTCACCAACTGCCCGCCGCTCCGCGTCCGTCTGCCCCATAATTAGGGTGAGGGTATTCTGGATTCCCTCCGGGTCCAGGGTATCGCAGACATATCCCGCCCCATGCTCCACAAGGTATCTCCTGGGCGATGCATATGCGGGGCCATGCATGAGAACCGGCACGGCCGTTTTGAGGTAGGTAGACAGCTTGCTGGGAAAGGAGAGCGCGGAGGGCAGGCGGTATTCCTCACTGAACCAGTAGGGGCAGTACAGCAAATCCGCAGCCGCCAGCTCCGGCAGCAGCGCAGCCTGCTCCATCCAGCCCCGGATTTCTATATGGGAGGGGGCTGCAAAATACAGGTGGAAGTACCGCCCGTAGAGCCGGAGCTTGATGGTCTTGCCGCCAAACTGCCAGCCCATCCGGCCCAGCGCCTGGAGCAGTGCGCTGAACTCCTGCTGTGCGTAAATCTGGCCGCTCAGCGCAATGACAAACTCGTCGTCCCGCCGCCCTCCAACCGGCGCCACCCGCTCAGGGGAAAAGCCCAAAATGACGGGGGCTGTGCGGCAGGCATAGCGGGCGGCATAGTCCTCCGCCATGGCCCAGGAGGCCGCCAGGCAGCACCGGGCGTGCCGCAATGCCCGCCCAAAGGCCCGCATCACGGACGCTTTTGTGTACCTGTCAAAACGGTTTTCCTTCATCCACCACTCCGGCGGGTCCCATACCTGGATCACATAGGGGACCCCAGCGCAGCGTGCCGCCGGCTCCGTCAGCTTAATCATGGTCTGCCCCTGGACGACGCTCCAGATCAGCTCCGCCTGGTTCTCCCGTGCAAACTGCCCCGCCTGGCGGGCAATATGCGGCAGCACGAACCAGGCCGAGCCCTGGTTGCCCAGCCACGATCCAGCCCCCTTGAGTATCGTACATCCCCAGTTCTCCCGGGGCTTGTCCACATTGCGAAAGTGCATCCGCTCCAGCTTGTCGGCAGGGATTTCCGTGTCCAGCGTCCTGTCCTTCACAGTGAAGCAGGAAACCTCATGCCCCGCGTCCAGAAGGAACCCGCACATCAGGTTCAGTACAATGCCCGCCGTATAATTGGTACACGGCGGGATATCGGAAAAAAGCATAATTCTCATCCGCTGCGCACCTCATTTCCTCAATTTATCAATGGTCCCCCGCAGGTACAGCCTGCGGAAGAGCCTGCTTTTCTTCAGCCGCTCCTTGATCCCCAGCCGGCCGGCCAGCGTCCGCCCCCAGCCGAATACGGTCCGCAGAACCGCGAAGCAGCCGCGCTTTACAGCATTTGCACAAGCCGGCCCCAGCCGGCCCCTGTGCAGCCGGGCGGCAGGCAGCCCCTCCTCCAGCCGCTGGCAGCGCCGCTCCAACGCCGCGTACTTCTGCTCCCACTGGGCGCAGGCCCGCTCATGCTCCGCAGACACCTCATAGAGCACCCGGGAGAACTCCCCGCAGAGCTGAACCACATAGGCCGCGTCCACAGGGCGCCGGTCTTCCTGTGCGCCGCGCTCCTGGTCAGCCCGCTCATATTCTGCTGTCACGTCGCAGATCACCTTGGAAAACGCGCCGCAGAGCCCCACCAGCTCCGCCGTTTCCAGGGCGGCGCCTGTTTCCCCATTCCGCGCCATCTCTATCCCTCCCGCCTCATCAGCTTCTCTATCTTTTCATCCAACCTGCCGGCGCCCACACGGCAGTGGAGCTGCCCACACCGCTGGGGGTCCGGCGGCGGGAATCCTCTCCCCTCCAAGAGGTCCTTCAGCACGGCGCAGAGCGCCTCCGCCTGGGGCGGGACGATCCGGCAGCCAGTTTCCCGGGCAATATCCCCCGTTGCGCTGTCCCTGTCAGCAATGCACAGGATGGGCCGGCCCACGGACAGATAGTCATACAGCTTGCCGGGGACATAGATGTTCTGCCCCTCCCCCCGGAAGACAGGATCAATGACGAGGAGGCAATCTGCCCGGTACATCTCCTGGATGCTCTCTTTGTAGGATACCTGCCCCACAAATCCAAAGGCCCCTGACAGCGCAGATTGCTCCACCCGCCGCCGTTCCGACGCGCTGGCAAAGCCCACCTGCCAGACCCGCAGCCGCCGGAACAGCTCCGGCTCCCGTCGCTGCAACAGCTGGAGGGCCTCTGTGATGGCCTCCAGCGTCCTGTTTCCATAAAGCTGCCCTACATGGGTCAGCCAGAACTGCCCATCCCCCCGCTGCGGGGCCGGCCTGAGCCGCAGCCCATCGTGGCCGTAGGGCGCAATCAATACCTTGTTCTGAAAGCGGCCATACTCTTTTCCCAGGACATACCGCGCCAGACGCTCATTGTTGAACACCAGCAGGTCGCCCTCCCGCACCGCCCATTTGGCAGGGATGCCGAACAGCTTCATCAACAGCCAGCTGGGCCGGTGGTCCCCTCTCCCCTTCCAGGGCGGGGAGAGAAAAGGGGAGTTCCAGACGGGGTCTGAGAAATACACCACCCATTTCAGCCCTGGGCGAAGCCGCTTGATCAGCCATCCTGCCAGATGACCATTTACCGGCATAACCCGGCTCATCATGACACTGTAGTGCTCCCGGCGGTCAAGGGCCAGGAACTGGCGGAGCACCTGGAGGGGCCACAGCAGGTATTTGTTCCCTGCCTGCGGGAAGAGGCGGATATGGCGATCCCCTGCCCCCGCGGCAGGCCCGCAGCAGAGATCGTAATCCAACCGCGAGTGTTCCAGGGTCTTCCTGCACACGATGCTCTCACCGGAGATGAGCGGCGGATATTCCCAGGCCGCTACAAACACACGCCTACTGGTTTTCATAATGGGCACAAACCTCAGTGGCAGGGCCGATCTCCCGCAGGCGCCCGTTCTCAAGCCAGGCGGCGCGGCTGCAAAACTTTTTGATGGTTTCCCCGGTGTGGGAGACCATCAGGACGGTCGTCCCGCCCCCCATCAGCTCTTGTATCCGCCGCTGGCACTTCTTCTGGAAACGGAAATCCCCCACGCCCAGGATCTCGTCCACAATCAGCACATCCGGCCGCACCAGTGTGGCGATGGCGAAGCCCAGGCGGGCATACATCCCCGAGGAAAAATTCTTAACCGGCACGTCAACAAAGTCCTTCAGCTCGGAAAAATCGATAATGTCCTGAAAGCGTTCCCGCATATAGGCCGTGTTGTAGCCCAGGACCGCGCCGTTCATATAGATGTTCTCCCGGGCCGTCAGGTCGGGGTCAAACCCGGCCCCCAGCTCAATCAGCGGGGCGATCTCCCCCTCCACCAGCACAGTCCCCGCCGTTGGCTTCAGGACGCCGGCTACCAGCTTCAAAAGGGTGGATTTCCCGGCCCCGTTCAGCCCGACCAGGCCGAAGACCTCCCCTTTCCGGATATCAAAGGATACGTCCTGTAAGGCCCAGAATTCATCAAAAAAGAGCTGCCGCTTCGCCACCTTGATCAGATATTCCTTGATGCTGTCCACCCGCTCACGGCTCATATTGAACCGCATGGAAACATGGTCCAAGTGGACCACGACATGATTGCTACCCATACATCAGCTCTCCTGTCAGACATACAGGATAAAGTTATCCTGCTTTTTGTAAAAGATAAACAGCCCCGTCCCCAAGGACAGAAACGCCAGGAGGATGCAGAGCACATTCTGCCATAGAGAGGGGATGCCGCCATAGATGGCGCAGATCCGGAAATATTCTACATAGTGATAGAGCGGGTTTAAGGAAATAATCCAACGGAAATGGTCCGGGATAATGCTGATTGGATAAAACAGCGGCGTAAAATACGTCACCGCTGTGAGGAAAATGCCATAGAGATAGGTGACATCCCGGAAAAAAACCACTGCCGCAGAGAGGATCAGCCCAATTCCAGTCGAAAAGACAAACACGCAGAAAATCGTGACCGGAATATACAGCATGGACGCATAGATGGGCGCGCCGGTAAAAACCATCACCAGGAGCAGCGCCAGAAAAGAGAACACAAAGTTAATCAGGCTGGAGATTGCCTTGGACAGCGGAAAAATATACTTGGGAACCCGGGTCTTCTTCATCAGCGCCGCCGCGCTTGTCACAGCGTTCATGCAGAGGTTTGTCGTCTCGCTAAAGAGCGTGAAGACAATCTGGCCGCTCAGGAGATAGACCGGATAGTTTTCAATATCAAACCGGAACAGGAAGGAGAACACAATCGTCAGCACCAGCATGGTCAGCAGCGGGTTGAGCAGCGACCATAGGACCCCTAGAACCGATCTCTTATACTTTGCGAAAAAGTCCCGCCTGACCAGTTGGTACAGCAACGGACCGTATTTTTTCAGCTTAAATAGGTAGGGCAGCAGCGCCTTCCGGTTGACCGTCCCAAAGATGACAGCACATACTGCCGCCGAAAAAAGGCCCGCCAGCAGCAGGCAGCGGCTCACGAACCAGACCCGGTTTGCCCCGGCATCAAAAAAGACATTGGGCAGCCACAGCAACAGCGCCGTGAAGGCTGCTGTTATGACTGCAAAAACAGTAAAAAATTGTTTCATTCGGCTATTGCCCTCCCTACATTATGTCTCATCCCATCGAATCTCCCGATGCTCCTGCTCTAAAAACTGGTGGCGGAGCAGCGCTAACACCTTCGCCGCCCAGTTAGGACAAAACAAATAACTTGACTATAAATTGAGGTAAAAATTTTTCCAAAAAACCATGGGCTGAGAATCTGCTAAGTATCCTACCACAAACAACAGCGGAATTCAAGCCTATTTTCTAGGTTTTCTACATAACAAATCTTACCGGACAAAGGCATAAACCATGTTGGATAAGATTTTTGTACCTTAAAAGTACCTATCTACAGAGAAAGGAGGTGCTTTTTGCTGTCAGGATAGGATATTGTCACCCGGCTTTGCTTCAAAATATAAGTCAGCATATTCATTTTGTCTATATAGAGCCAAGACGTGTGGCTGGATGTGTTCTTCCTGGGAACCATACAACCACTACGCAAATCAAGAAGGACACCTTCGCAGTGAAAGGTGTCCTTCTTGATTTACACTATTATCCCCCAAGACTGGCCCGCCAGAGTAGGTTTTCCCTCGAAAAAGGATCGGGGCCGCTGCGTTACATGCCTATAGCCCCCTTATTCTGCCGCATGAATTGACTCATTCTTACCCGCGTTTGGTTTTCCTTCAAAATTGATCCGTTGCTCCTCAATGACAAGCGGACGCTTGATCACCCTGGAATTGATACTGAGGATATACTCACCCAATATCCCTATAAAAAATATCTGTATCGCGCCCAAAAAGAAGATACCTATTGTGGCCGCTGCGGTCCCGGCAGAGAAGCTGTCCCAATCCAGCAGTTTTTTGATAAAGGTTGCCAATGCGACGAGGACGCAGGCACCGCCTAATCCAGCTCCAACAAATGTTGCCATCCGCATCAACGTCTTGGAATAGGAGGTGATCCCCAGCATAGCAAAATCGTATAATTTGAAGAAATTGGCATAGGATTTTCCATGCTCCCGCTTGTCCTGCGTATAGTATATCTTTTCCATCCCAAAACCAAGCTCGCTGACAATGCCTCGCAGATAGGGCACCGGATCTTCTATTTCCCGCAGCACCTGAATGAAGGATTTGTCCAACAGCTCAAAGTCTGTGAAATGCTCGATCTGCTCAATCTCACTCATATGCTTCATCAGCTTGTAATAGATGCCGCGAATGAAATACACAAAGCCGTTTTCCCTGCTCTTATTCTTGATCCCAATAATAACCTTCGCCCCCTGTTCCCACTTCTCAATAAACTGTGGGATCAGCTCCGGCGGATTTTGCAGGTCGGCATGGACCAGCATCACTGCATCCCCCGTCATCTGTGTCAATCCATAGAAATGAGAGCGGGAATATCCGAAGTTTTTTGCATTAAAAATTGCCTTAATCCGCTTATCCTTAGCACATAGGCCCTGTATCAGCTCCCTGCTCCGATCCGTGGACGCATTATCGACAAAGACCACTTCAAACGCATATTGGGGCAGCCTATCTTCCATAACAGCCACCACCCGTTTGTATACAAGAGGAATATTTTCTTCCTCATTATATGTAGGGACTAAAATTGAGATTGTCTTCATACTCCACCTCAAATATTCAGGTTCTTGCCCACCGCCAGTGCGCGGGCAAGAGCCTGATCCATATTATAGTATTTGAAATCGGCAAGGCGGCCGCAGCAGGTTATGAAGGGGATCTTCTGTGCCAGGGCCTCATATTTGGCATACTGCGCCTGGCTTTCCTTTGTCAGCACGGGATAGTAGGGTTCCAGCTGCTCCCCCTCCCGGTAGGGCAGGGGGTATTCCAGCGCATAGCTGCTGCCCTGCTTGTCCTGCACCGGCAGCTTCTTGAATTCCGTAATCCGGGTATAACCCTCCGCCTGCGGATAGGCAACAACCGGCGCCTCCTGCACGCTTTCCGCCTCCGTATGCCGCCACTCAAACCGCAGGGAGCGGTAAGGCAGTTTCCCATATACACAGCCGAACAGCTCGTCCAGCGCGCCGGTGTAAACCACCGGATGCTCCACCGGCCGCCCGTCCAGCCAGAGCCTGTCCCCCCGCACCGCCAGACGCTCCAGGGCCTCCACCCCCAGCTTGACCGAAATGTTGGGATGGTCCAGCAGATTTTCAAAAAATTTTGTGTAAGAGTGCCGGGGCATAACCTGATATTCGTCGTCAAAGTACCCCTCCCCATAGGAGAAGCGCAGGGGGACCCGCTTCAGGACGCTGGGATCGATCTCCTCCGGCGATACCCCCCACTGCTTGGCTGTGTAGGGCGCATAGTCCTTTTCAAACAGATACGCCGCATAGCCCCGGATCTCCGCGTCCGGGTGCCCCAGCACCTCTACCACCGCGGCGCTCTCCCGCCCGGCGAACGCCTCCTTCAATTTCCCCTTCAGCCGTGCCGCCGCCTCCGGCGGGTAAAAGGTGTCAATAGTCTTGAAATTGAAGGGCGTGGGGGTGTATTTGCCGTCCCACACTGCGCCGCAGGTCAGATGGTACTCCTCCCACTGCTCAAAACGGCACACATACTCAAACAGCCCCTTTTCTGTCGTATGGAAGGCGTGCGGGCCATATTTCTGTACCAGAAACCCCTGCGCGTCCACATAGTCATACATATTGCCGCCTATGTGGCTGCGCCGCTCCCAGATCTCAACCTCTCTCCCCCGCTCCGCCAGCTCCCGGGCAATCACCGCGCCGGTGAGGCCGCAGCCTACTGTCAAACACTTCATTTCCCCTGCTCCATTTCCCGGAAATAGGCAATTGTCCTGCCAATCCCCTCTTCAAATGTGACCTGCGGCGCGAACCCGGTGTCCTCCTGCAAACGGCGGATATCCAGCACGGAGTGATCTGGTTTTCCCCCCAGCTTGTAGGGCAGAGCGCCGATCCCCAGGGCCGCCTCCGGCGCAATGGCCGCCTGGATCTGCCGGATATACCCGGCCAGGGGCTGCGCCTGGCCGGAGCCCACCGGATACACCCCGCCCGGCTTCCCGCGCAGGCCCACGAGGTACAAAGCTTCTATCAGGTCGTCAATATAGATGTAGTCCCACAGCTGCTCCAGACTGGAGTATTCGGTCTTTTCCCCGCGCAGCAGCGCCTTGATCGTATAGGTCAGAATGTTGCTGTCATTGCGGCCGGGGCCGTAAATACTGCCGATCAGAAGCCAGTTGAGGTGCAGGCCGTGCTGCCGTGCGTACCACTGGCAGAGCACATGGGCCGCCGCCTTTGAAGCGGCATAGGCGTCCCCCGGCGCGGGCGTGTTCCGGCCGTCGATGGTCTGCCCGCAGTAGGCGTACTCCGACGCGGAACCGGGGATGACCACGTGCCCGCAGCCGCTCTCCACGCTGGCCTCCAGCGCCGTCAGGGCCAGCGGGATATTGGACAGCTGCGTCCCCACCTCATTCTTTACATCCGTGCTCACACCTGCCCACGCCAGGTGGTAAAAAACGTCCGGCCTGGCTACCTTCAAAATATTGCTGAGGGCCCGCCTATCCCCAATGTCCACCGAGAGCGGCGTGACACCCGGGTCCGCCAGGATACGCCCCTGGGCCCCCTCTACATCTATCCCATATACCTGGATATTTTCTGCAAGCAGCCGCTTGGTCAGGCTCCTTCCGATAAACCCTCCGGCTCCGCTTATTACAGCTCTTTTCATCTCAACCTCACAGCATGTACCGGCAGTCCACCACCGGCGAATTTGTCCTGCTTTTCACATCCTGGAACATAGGCCAGGCGGTGGTAATTGCCACTGTACCCGCCTGCTCCAGCAGCTGGTCATATGTATCCACACACCGGCAGTCTAGCTGATAGCGGACCTGGAACTCATCCATGGCTACCGGGTCGTAGGCCGCGATGTTCCGGTAGCCAGCCTCGTTCAGCGCACGGATAATCTTTGCGCTGGGGGTGTCCCGCACATCGTCGCTGCCGGGGTTGAAGGACAGGCCCAGGATGCCGATGCAGACCGTCTTGTCCTCACCCGCCGCACGGATGATCCGCCGGGCCGTTACCTCCGGCATCTCATCGTTTAGATGGATGGTATGTTTCAAAATCTGGCCATCAAACCCACTGTCCTTCGTCCGGGCGTAGAAGGCGTTGGTGTCCTTGGGCAAGCAGTAGCCGCCGTACCCGCAACCGGGATAGAAGTAAGACCGGATGGTCCCCGTCTGCCACCGCTTGTCCATGTGCAGGATACGGAAGGCCGCCGCCGTATCAATCCCGCCAATGGCGTCCGCCGCTATGCTCATCTCATTCGCATAGCTGATGAGACAGGCCAGGCTTGTGTTGGAGAGGTACTTGATAAACTCCCCAGTGTTCAGGGACACACAGAAAACCGGGGCTGCCTCCTTGGCATAGAGCCTGCGCAGCACACCCTCCGACCTTCCATCGCTGACGCCCAACACAATGCGGTCGGCGTGGGTAAAATCCTCCCAGCAGTGGCCCTCCCGCAGGAACTCCGGGTTGTTGGCCACGCCCAGCTGCTCCGGCACATTTACCCCGTGTTCCTCCAGGAAGGGGATGATCCGCTTTTCCGTAGTGGAGGGCGGGATGGTGGACTTTGTCACCAGCACACGGAACTTGTCATCGTGGATGGCCTGCAGGGTCTGCTCCACTGCGCCATACAGGTACGTCAAATCCGCCTGCCCATCCTCACCGTAGGGGGTGCCCACGCAGTAATACACGCACTCGCTGTCCGCAATGGCCGACTCCCAGTCGGTGGTGGGGAGGAAGTTCTTCCCCAGGTGCCGCCTCAGCGCCTCATCCAGCCCCGGCTCCAGGAAGGGCAGCCTCCCGGACTGGATCTTCGCCAGCCGCGCTGCATCCACCTCTATGCCATACACCTTGTGGCCATACTCCGCAAACCCCAGAGCCGTGGTCAAACCCACAAAGCCCAGCCCAACTACCGTTACCATATCAATTCCTCCTCTGTACTCTCCTTCACGTACTCCAGGAAGTACCGAACCCCCTGCCCTACCGTCACCTGGGGCTGGTAGCCCAGCAGGCGGCGGGCCTTCTCGATTACCGGGCAGCGGCGGTTGGGGTTGTTGGTCAGGTACGCCGCATCCTCGGATACTGCGAATTTCGCCTGCCCGGTATAGCCGAAGATTTCCTTACCGGCCTCCGTATAGAGTTCAGCCAGCTGCCGGATCGAGATCTCCGGCTGGTCCATGCCGATATTGAACGCCTCAAAGCCAGCCTGGGCATGGAGCAGCACCTTCAGGTAGCCGGTGATCGCGTCGCTGATATAGCAGAAGGTCCGGGTAGGGCTGCCGTCGGAGTACATCACAATGTCCCTGTTCTCCCGCACCGCGTTGGCAAAGTCCGCCGGAACCCGGGCGTCATTGAGCCGCATCCCCGGGCCGTAGTTGTTGAAGGGCCGGATGATGCCTATGGGCAGGCCGTACTTCTCATGGAACAGATAGCACATGGTCTCCCCGAACCGCTTCGCCTCGTCGTAGCAGGCCCGGGGGCCCTGGCAGTCCACGTTCCCTCGGTATGTCTCCGGCGTGGGGATGTTCTCCGGCGTGGGGTCGCCGTAGATCTCGCTGGAGGAATAGAAGGCCAAGCCTTTGATCGGCTTTTCACAGTAGAAATCCAGCAGGCGGCGCAGGCCCCAGATGTTGGCATCCAAGGTCTCTATGGGATGCCTCCGATAGAAGATGGGGGAGGCGATGGAGGCCATGTGGTAGATGTAGTCCGCACCCTCCGCGCCCGGTACCTCTGCGATATCGTCGGTAATAACGTTGAATTTATGCAGCTCCACACGCCCCGCATCACTGAGCGCCTTGAGCCACTTAGGATACCCTGTCAGGAAATTGTCCAGGCAGATCACCTTTTTCACCCCAAGCTCCTGCCGGTAATGGGTCAGGAATGTGATGAAATAGAACCCCAGGAAACCCGCCCCACCGGTAAACAGGATGGTGCTGTCCTGGAAACCGGTCCGCTCCGCCTCCGTCAGGCCCTCGTAAATGCGCTGCATATCCTGCTGTACTATGCGTTTCATATCGTTCCTCCTTACCATACTTTCCACGGCGCTTTCCCGTTGTCCCAGAGCTTTTCCAGGGCCTCCTTCTCCCGCACGGTATCCATGCACTGCCAGAAGCCCGTGTGTTTATAGGCCATGAGCTGGCCCTGCTTTGCCACCGCCTCCAGCGGCGTCTTCTCCAGCACTGTTTCATCCCCATCTATGTAGTCGATGAATTCCGGCTGGCAGACCATGAAGCCGATGTTGATCAGGCTGCCGTCCCCCTGGGTTTTCTCCCGGAATTCCCGGATTTGGCCGCTGCTGTCTATATCCAGCACCCCGAACCGCTGCCCCGCGTTGTAGGCGGACATCGTCACCAGCTTGCCGTGGGCACGATGGAACTTCAGCAGTTCGGTGATATCCAGGTCCGACACCCCGTCGCCATAGGTCAGCAGGAACGGCTCATCCCCAATGTAGTCCCGCACCCGCTTCACGCGCCCACCTGTCATCGTGTTCAACCCCGTATCCACCACTGTGACCTTCCAGGGCTCGGAGGTGTTGTGGTGGACTGTCATCTCATTTCGTCCATTGGTGAAGTCGTAGGTGATGTCCGAGGTATGCAGGAAGTAGTCCGCAAAGTATTCCTTGATGACGTGCTGCTTATAGCCCGCGCAGATGATGAACTCCTGAATCCCATGATGGCTGTACAGCTTCATGATGTGCCATAGGATTGGTTTTCCGCCCAGATCTACCATGGGCTTGGGCTTGTACTGCGATTCCTCGCTGATCCGCGTCCCATAGCCCCCTGCCAGTATGATTGCTTTCATTGAAGTTCCTGCCTCTTTCTAATAAAAATATGGTATAGTTATGGTCGCCTCTGACTGTCTTAAAACAACACCCACCTTATTTCTCAATTGAAATCACAGAAGGGTATTTGAACGCAGCTCCGTCACACATCGAACTAAAATAAACATGAATGTATATGCCATCCATGTCCTCTACCTTAACAATTTCTCCAGACGCCCCGTTGCTGGTATATAACCTTTTTGCAGAAGTCAGCTGGTCATACAGCCCCTGATCATAATCGAATAAAATTACTTTTTGGGAGTTTAATAACCCATTAGTCCAGTTCTCATCTGTCAAATTAGTTGGGACACTCTCATTTTCCGCAAGATACCTAATAGAAAATTTGTGGGGATACTGAAATTCTTCCCAATTGAAGGCGTCATTTTCCCCAGCAGAAATTCTATAGAAAACATTCTGCGCCTGATATACATCCGATATCAAAATTTCTTCACCGTTTTCCAAGATGAGTGAATACATTCTCTTCATTGGCTCAATATCCTGCGAATGAAGTAAAATATCAACATAATCGCCTTTATCAATGATTCCTCCAGTATATAGAGAATCTGTCAAAGCAACAGCACATACTTTGCCGTTTACAGCCCTCTCCGATGATATCCCTTCTTTACAAAAAACATTAAAAAATATTGAAGATGTATCCCCTGTATATTGGTATTCAAACGCCCATCCTTCTACCGTATTGACCTCTAATAAAGCTCTTGAACAGGTAACAGGATGATAGACCAGCCCTTGCAAAGCCGCTATATATTCTGTGGATGTCGAAAGCAAACTCAATGAAACTACCACATTAAAAATTTTCTTCACTATTCCACGGCTAAAGGAAAACGCATTTGGTAAAAAGGAAAAAATGACATATTGAGACACAATTGATGCGCGCATTGAAAAATCATGGCAGAGACCATAGTCTATTGTAAGAAAAGCAGCCAATGCAATACCTGCTGTTGAAAGCAGCAACCTATCCAAGCTGGATTTTAGGCACGTCGACTGAATGATTAACACACACCAAATCCCAAACTCTAGCATTATAAATAGAGCTACAGTAACCCAATTATCCAGAAACCATTGCGGATTCCGGAATACCCCCTCTCTCCCAGCTTTTGAGGAAGCTGATGCCATAAAGTACAATCCGCAGGGTATGATAATTGATATCAACGACAATACGCCAGCGGACGAAAAAAATTTCTGTATATTGCATTTTTCATAAATAAATATTGCAATTCCAAATGGGATAAAACCTACTGTAGCGAGCGGGGACCAGAGCAGCGTCAATGCGACCATTGGGATGCACAATTTGTATGCTTTTTTATGTATGAAAACTAAAATGATAAATAACGCTATCCATGTTGCTATGTAATGGTTAAGAGACCATCGAATTGCCGTACCAATGGAATGATAGTTCGCAATAAAATCCTGACCGTCCGCCTGTATGGCCCAATGGTCCAAGTGCTCTGTCATCCCCCAAATTCTTCCCGCTGTAATTACAAATCCAATACAATCCAGCCCTGAGTATACAAAGAAAAGTGCGACACTTTTCCCCGCATTTGCACATGTTGCCTTTATCATCCAAAATATTCCCAATAAAAATCCTATGTAAGTTGTGGCCAATAGCGCAATTTCAGCAGCACGGTACGAGTGTAAAGCTTTTCCAATACATGCAGCTGGCAGATAAAACCCAATATAGTAATTCAAGGCGTATTGACTATTGGCTTCTTTGGTGTAGATAACAGGCCAGTTTTTGTTGTATAAATCTGATAAAATAGCATTATTGCGAATCCAGTCTCCCGCCTGTCCTCCGCAGAATGCACCAAATCCCGTGCTGACCAAGATGGCTAAAACGAGCAACATAATGACAATCAGATGTGATTTAGATATTTCAAATGTATCAAAATTAACCCTCTTTATCTGTTTCCAGGCAAATATAAGCATAGCAACTAAAACTGCACAAAAGAATATAGAATATTGAACCTTCAGCCATCCAATATAAAAAATGAGATATGGCAATGCTAGAAAAACCATAGAGCACAGCAAGACCACTTGCTGCGTTCTATTTGAAAAAAACACTTTTCTATTGCTCATCAAAACTCTCCTTATGACTATTTTTTAGATGCTAATTGCTATCGTAATCTGAAGTTTAATAAATACTGTCTATCAAAGGTATTTCGATTTACATCGTAAATCGAAATAGGGGTATACCCCTAT
>JAAWKB010000132.1 GCA_022797115.1 Oscillospiraceae bacterium | reverse complement strand
GTCAGCTCCATCATCCACTCCAAGACCTTTGACAACGGCATGATCTGCGCCAGCGAGCAGTCTGTCACCGTGCTGGCGGACATCTATGACGAGGTGAAGCGGGAGTTTTCCGCCCGGGGCTGCCACTTCCTTACCGGCAGCGAGCTGGATCAGGTGCGCGAGACGATCCTCATCAACGGCGCGCTCAATGCCAAGATCGTGGGCCAGAGTGCGGCCAAGATTGCTGGGATGGCGGGCGTCCAGGTGGACCCTGCTGTGAAGATCCTCATTGGCGAGGTGGAGAGCGTGGACGTCAGCGAGCCCTTTGCCCATGAGAAGCTCTCCCCGGTGCTGGCGATGTACCGGGCGGAGAGCTTTGACGAGGCGGTTGCCAAGGCAGAACGGCTGGTGGAGGACGGCGGCATCGGCCACACAGCCTCCCTGTATATCGACCCCAGCCGGAGGGAACGCCTGGACCAGTTCGTCAGCGCCATGCGGGCCTGCCGCGTGGTGGTGAACACCCCCTCCAGCCATGGCGGCATCGGGGACCTGTACAATTTCAAGCTGCGCCCCTCCCTGACGCTGGGCTGCGGCTCCTGGGGCGGCAACTCCGTCAGCGAGAACGTGGGCCCCATGCACCTGCTGAACATCAAATCCGTGGCAGAGAGGAGAGAGAATATGCTGTGGTTCCGGGCCCCCCAGAAGGTCTATTTCAAGAAGGGCTGTATGCCGGTAGCCCTCAACGAGCTGCGGGACGTGCTGGGGAAGAAGAGGGCATTTCTTGTCACAGACACCTTCCTCTACCAGAACGGCTATACCAAGCCCATCACTGACAAGCTGGACGGACTGGGCATCGCCTACACGGTGTTCTCCAACGTCCAGCCCGACCCCACCCTTGCCAACGCCCAGGAGGGCGCCAGGGCTATGGCGGCTTTCCAGCCTGATGTGATCATCGCCCTGGGCGGCGGCTCCGCCATGGACGCGGGCAAGATCATGTGGGTGATGTATGAGCACCCGGAGGTGGACTTCCAGGATCTCGCCATGCGCTTTGTGGATATCCGCAAGCGGGTGTACACCTTCCCCAGGATGGGGGAAAAGGCGTATTTCGTGGCGATTCCCACCTCATCCGGCACCGGCAGCGAGGTGACGCCCTTTGCCGTCATCACCGACCAGGACAGCGGCGTGAAGTACCCCCTGGCAGACTACGAGCTGCTGCCCAACATGGCGATTGTGGATGTGGACAACATGATGAGCCAGCCCAAGGGGCTGACCAGCGCCAGCGGTGTGGATGTGCTGACCCACGCGCTGGAGGCCTATGCCTCCGTCATGGCCACCGACTACACTGACGGCCTGGCGCTGAAGGCAATGAAGAATGTCTTTGACTATCTGCCCGCCGCCTATACGGATGGGACGGACCTGGAGGCCCGCCAGAAGATGGCCGATGCGTCCTGCCTGGCTGGCATGGCCTTTGCCAATGCGTTCCTGGGCGTATGCCACTCCATGGCCCACAAGCTGGGCGCGTTCCACCACCTGCCCCACGGCGTAGCCAACGCACTGCTGATCTCCCTGGTGGTGGAATACAACAGCGCGGAGTGCCCGCCCAAGATGGGCACCTTCTCCCAGTACCAGTACCCCCATACCATGGCCCGGTACGCCGAGTGCGCCCGCTTCTGCGGCATCAGCGCCCAGAGCGACGCGGAGGCGGTGAAGAAGCTCATTGATAAGATCGAGGGGCTGAAAAAGGCCGTGGGCATCAAGGCCTCCATCAAGGACTACGGCGTGGATGAAAAGGTCTTCCTGGATACGCTGGACGCCATGGTGGAGCAGGCGTTTGACGACCAGTGTACCGGTGCGAACCCCAGGTATCCCCTGATGAGCGAGATCAAGGAGATGTATCTGCGGGCATACTACGGGAAGTAAGAGAAATAGACGGGGCAGGGCCGCAGGAACAGGACGTTTTTGCGGCCCTGTTGCCTTGGCTGCCTGCGTGGGGGGCGAGGGAAAACGACAGGTCCCCTCTTGCGGAAAAGGGCGGTTTTTGCTATACTTTGCCTGGAAACAGGAGACATGCCTGGTTCCCCTAATTTATGAGTGAAGGGAAGGATGGACTGTGGAGCTTTTACAGCTGCGTGAGGATGAAAAGGTGGTGTTGGAGATGTCCGGAGACCTGTGGGAGGGGCTGGGACAGGGGTCCGGGCTGTACCAGATCACCAACCAACGCTGTGCATTCCGCTATAAGACGATCCTCGGCGCGGCAAAGGAGAACGCCGTGGAGTTTGAGCTGGCCGATGTGTTGGAGCTGAAAAAGTGCAACGTGGGTCCTGGTCTCATCAAGATCATCCCCACCGGGATCAAGGTGAAGCTGAAGAATGGGAAGAAACACACCTTCTCCGTGACAAAGCGGGAGAAGCTGATGCAGGCCCTGGGCGGCGGGAACTGACCGGCGGGAACAGGGACAAAGGAGAGGGCCCCGCTCACGCCTGAGCGGGGCCCTTGACAGAAAAGATGTTGGACCCTCTTGCGAAAGAGGGGGATTTCTGCTATAATCGGGATGAAAAACAAAAATGCGGCAGCTTGCGGGCGCTACCAACACCCGCAAGCCTGCGCAGGTGGATAGATCACCTACACAACGGCCCAGTTGGCCGCACCGCATGGATATTATACGACAGTCCGGCCCTTCATGCAAGGGGCGGTTTTGCCGTTTTATTCGTGTCCGTGCCGCAGAAAGAGCCTGGCTCCTTGCGCTGTGTGGGATTTCTCCTGCACGGCGTTTTTGTTTTTCACCCGGCGTCCGGGTACAGCATCGTCAAGGCGTATGTGAGCAGCCGGAAGATGGACTTGAATGAGAAAGCAACGGTGCGGTTTGAGACGATGCCAGGAAAGCAAGGGCAGATG
>JAAWKB010000131.1 GCA_022797115.1 Oscillospiraceae bacterium | reverse complement strand
ATCCTTGCCATCCGTCAGGATGCCTGTGGATTTTTGCCTTGCAGGACAAAAAATCCCCTCGCCAATACGCACACGTTGAGATATTAAACAGGCTCTAAGAGCTACATACTGTTTCCGGGGATACCGGGCCTGTTTTGTGGAATTTCCGGCTTGTTTCCTGCCGCCGGCAGCCTGCGGAAACAGTAATCTATTTGCAAAAGAGGATTTCCTATGAAAGTAGCCATCACCGGCAAGGGCGGCGTGGGCAAGACCACCTTCGCCTCCACCCTCTGCCGCCTTTACGCCGCCGAGGGGCGCACCGTTCTAGCCGCCGATGTGGACCCGGACGCCAACCTGGGGCTGGCGCTGGGGCTGACGGAGGAGGAAGTCAACGCCATCCTCCCTGTGTCCAAGATGAAGGAGCTTGCCAAGGAGCGCACTGCCGCCAACGAGAGCAACACCTTCTATAAGCTCAATCCGGAGGTCTCCGACCTGCCCGACAAGCTGTCCAAGGACGTCAACGGCGTGAAGCTGCTGGTTATGGGCACAGTGGATACCGGCGGCAGCGGCTGCGTCTGCCCCGAGCATGTGATGCTCAAGGCCATCCTATCCAAGCTGGTCTTCCGCAAAGACGACGTGGTTGTTATGGATATGGAGGCCGGGCTGGAGCACCTGGGCCGGGGAACGGCGTCCATGATGGATCAGTTCATCGTGGTCATTGAGCCCGGCGCGCGCAGCATCCAGACCTATGAGCGCATCAAGCAGCTGGCTGCGGACATCGGCGTCACCCGCGTACGGGTGGTGGCCAACAAGGTGCGGGATGAGCGGGACGAGGCGTTCCTCCGCCAGCGCATCCCGGCGCAGGACCTGCTTGGGTTCATCCACTACAACGCCGACGTCATCGAGGCCGACCGCAACGGGCAGTCCCCCTTTGACTACAGCGACCGGGCCGTGGAGGAAATCCGGGCCATCAAGGATAAAATGGACGCGGAGAAGGACTGACGCCGCGTAAGATACAACCGCGCACGGGGCGTCTGCCCCGGCGCAGATAAAGAAAGAAAACCTATTACTGAGTGTTTCGTGAGGAGTGAATCATACGTGAAAACATTATTTGAACGAGTTTTCTCCGGCAACGACGAGATGTACGCTCTGGCCGTCAAGGCGGTGGACGAGGCCATGGCCAAGCTGGGCCCGGACGCTCCCGCGTCCTTCGGCGACACCGCTTACAGCCTGCCCTGCTTCTATGCCATGACCGGCAAGAAGGTCGGCACCGTCGGCGAGGCCAAAGCGGCCCTGGAGAATGAGATCAAGGGCTTCATGACCCGCAACAGCCGCACCAAGGACATTTTCACCTCCGGCGTAGCCACCGCCCTCTCCGCCGAGATCATTGAGCTGATGAAGTACACCATGGCCGGCGGCTCCCCCTACGAGGAGCCCGTCCAGGGCCACTTCACCGATGCCCAGGTCCGTGAGCTGGGCGTGCCCCTGGTCACCCGGGATATCCCCGGCGTCGCCGTCATCATCGGCGCGGCCCCCACTGCGGAGGAGGGCGCAAACCTGGTCAAGGAGTACCAGTCCCAGGGTATTTTCGTCACCCTGGTGGGCGGCATCATCGACCAGTGTGTGGAGCAGGGGATCAAGCTGGGCTTCAATGTGCGCAACGTGGCCCTGGGCCACGACCTGAGCAGCGTGGCCCATGTGGTCAGCGTGGCCCTGCGCGCCTCCTTCATCTTCGGCAGCACCGCCGCCGGCGACTATGAGGGCATGTGGCGCTATACCATGGACCGCGTCTTCGCCTTCGTCAACGCCTACGCCCCTGTAGACGACATGACCGTGGCCTGCGGCGCCGGCGCCATCCAGCTGGGTTTCCCGGTTGTCACCAACGACACCGAGGAGAACAACATGTTCCGGGTGCCCAAGAGCCTGATTATCCAGCCCGACACCTCCAAGTTTAACGCCACCAGCCTGGAGGCCCGGGATATCAAGATCAAGATCACCAAGATCGACATCCCCGTGGCTTTCTCCTCCGCCTTTGAGGGCGAGATTGTCCGCCGCGGCGACATGCAGCTGGAGTTCGACGGCTCCCGCAAGACCGGCCTGGAGCTGGTGCGCAGCAAGGAGCTCAGCGAGGTGGAGGATCACCGCTTTACCCTTATCGGGCCCGACTTCGACACCTTCGAGGTGGGCAGCAAGGTGGACTTCTGCATCGTGGCCGACGTGGCCGGCAAGAACATGACCAGCGACTTCGAGTCCGTCTTCGAGCGCAAGTTCCACGCCTACATCAACTGCATGGAGGGCGTCATGCACACCGGCCAGCGCGACGTCATCCGTATCCGTATCAGCAAGGCCGCCTTTGAGGCGGGCGTGCGGGCCAAGGATTTTGCCGAGGTCATCTACGCCAAGCTCAAGAGCGACTATGACGCGGTTATCGACAAGTGCGAGGTCACGATCATCACTGACCCCGAGAAGTGCGCCAAGTTCCGCCAGGAGGAGGCCATCCCCGCTTACGACCGCCGCGACGAGCGTCTGGGCAGCCTGACCGACGAGAACGTCGACCAGTTCTACACCTGCATCATGTGCCAGTCCTTCTCCCCCAGCCATGTGTGCATCGTCACCCCGGAGCGTCTGGGCCTGTGCGGCGCGGTGAGCTGGCTGGACGCCAAGGCCACCAATGAGCTGGACCCCTCCGGTCCCTGCCAGATCGTCCCCAAGGCCCATGTGATCGATGAGAATGTGGGCCGCTGGGAGGAGGTCAACGAGGCTGTCAACAAGTACAGCCAGGGCGCCCTGGAGGCCGTCACCCTGTACTCCATTATGGAGGACCCCATGACCAGCTGCGGCTGCTTCGAGTGCATCTGCGGCATCGAGCCCTTCTCCAACGGCGTGGTCATCGTCAACCGTGAGCATACCGGCATGACCCCCCTGGGCATGACCTTCTCCGAGATGGCCTCCATGACCGGCGGCGGCGTGCAGACCCCGGGCTTCATGGGCCACGGCAAGCACTTCATCGCCTCCAAGAAG
>JAAWKB010000130.1 GCA_022797115.1 Oscillospiraceae bacterium | reverse complement strand
AATCCTTGCCATCCGTCAGGATGCCTGTGGATTTTTGCCTTGCAGGACAAAAAATCCCCTCGCCAATACGCACACGTTGAGATATTAAACAGGCTCTAACAAAGGGCATAAAAAGCGGCGTTCCTGTTCTCCCGTATAGAGAGTAAGAAACGCCGCTTGTGCGGTGCTGTATGAAATTTTTCTAATCTATGGTAGGTCAATACTGGTGTGCGCTGCCTGTTTGGTTTATCCGCAAGAGGTTCAAAGCATATCAAGGCTCAATCCGTAAGTAGTAAATGCGTAGTAAATTCAAGCTGCTATCTTGCGGAAATGCCTGTAAACTGGGTTTTTTTGAGATAATCATTCGATTTTGTTGAAAAGGGATAGGGGAGAATTTGATAAATTGTTTCCGGATTTAAAAGTGGTATACGAAAAGCCGTTCAATTGTTTGAGATACATAGCTGCCGGCGGAATGTGGCTAAAACCGAAACTTCCGGAATTTATGTTCGGTGTGCTGAAATATGTTGAGAAGTGTTGCGCTCCACTGATGTATCTGTTTGGATTCCACTTGTACCCATTCTCTACGATGTACAGCACTGCGTTCAATATTTCATGATTTTAGCTGGCTTTCTTTGCTTGGGAAAGCCAGCTTCGATTTTTTCATAGTATTCTTTTGCTTATGTGAAACCTAAATTGCCGCTACCAGCAAACCTCACGCATAGTGGGGCGGTGCGGACTCTCTCCGGGGCGATCCTTTACAGAACATTCTGACGTACTACGTGACGTACTATGTACTGTTGCATTTTTCCCCTTCCGGGGGTACAATAGCGGCAGAAGGTTTATGCAGGTTCCAAGGGGCTGACGCCAGACGGCCTGCCCAGCAGCTTTTCCTGGCACAAACGCTGCGCAGTCTGCGCATGTTTGATGTACGGATTGGCGCTAAGGTTCTTTTTGATTCTTTTTCTTTCAAGAAAAAGAATGGTTACAATACGGAGCGAGGAGGCTTTTCCATGAGAGACGGTTTTATTTGTGTGGCCGCCGGGACGCCGAAAATCCGGGTGGCGGACTGCCGGTACAACGCGGAGCAGATTTTTACCATGATGCGGGAGGCGGACAAGCAGGGGGTTAAAATCCTGGCCCTGCCGGAGCTGTGCCTGACAGGCTACACCTGCGGCGACCTCTTCTTGCAGGACACCCTGCTGGAGGGGGCGGCAGAGGGCCTGCGGACGATCCTGGAGGCCACCAAGCACCTGGAGATTTTGACTGCGCTGGGAATGCCCGTGCGGGCAGGGGGCAAGCTTTTCAACTGCGCCGTGGTCATCCAGAAGGGCACTGTACTGGCGGTGGTTCCCAAGACGTACCTGCCCAATTACAATGAATTCTATGAGATGCGCTGGTTCCAGAGCTGGGCGCCTGAGGATGGACAGTTCCAGATACAGGACGGCATCGTGGCGTCGGGCAGCTGCGGCTGCGCCGGCCAATGTCTGATTAACTGCCCGGACGTGCCGGGGCTGAAGGTAGGCGTAGAGATCTGCGAGGACCTGTGGGCCTCCGACCCGCCCTCCCGCCGCCTGGCCGAGGCGGGAGCCACCATTATTTTGAACCTCTCCGCCTCTAACGAGGTCGTGGGGAAGGCCGCCTACCGCCGCCAGCTGGTGGTGGGCCAGTCCGGGCGGCTGTGCTGCGGCTATGTGTATGCAGACGCCGGGGAGGGGGAATCCACCACCGACCTGGTATTTACCGGCCACAACATGATTGCGGAAAACGGCGCGCTGCTGGCGGAACGCCGCTTCTCCACAGGCCTGACCATCGGGGATATCGACGTGCAGCGGCTGGCCTATGAGCGGCGGCGGCTGACGCCCTTCCCTCCTGTCCGGGAGGCGGAGCCCCTCTACCAGAATGACGCGGAGTTTACCCCCTGCGTCACCAAAATCCGCCGGTATGTCTCCCCCACCCCTTTTATCCCGGAGAACGAGGCGGACCGCTCGGCCCGGTGCGAGGAGATCCTCACCATTGCGGCCCTGGGCCTCAAAAAACGGCTGGAGCACACCAGTGCCAGGACGGCGGTGGTGGGCCTCTCCGGCGGCTTGGACAGCACCCTGGCCCTGCTGGTGACGGCACTGGCCATGGGGATGCTCCGCCGGCCTGCCAGCGATATTGTCGCCGTCACCATGCCCTGCTTCGGCACCACGGACCGGACAAAGAACAACGCCGTCCTCCTTGCCGAGCGCATGGGGGCCACCCTGCGCACCATCCCCATCGGGGAGACGGTCAAGCGCCACTTCCGGGATATCGGCCAGAGCATGGATGATCAGGATGTCACCTATGAAAACGCCCAGGCCCGGGAGCGGACCCAGGTGCTGATGGATATTGCCAACAAGACCGGCGGGCTGGTCATCGGCACAGGGGATCTCAGCGAACTGGCCCTGGGCTGGGCCACCTACAACGGCGACCATATGAGCATGTACGGCGTCAACGCCTCCATCCCCAAAACCCTGGTGCGCCATCTGGTGGACTATGTGGCCCGGGACAACCTGCGCAAGGATCAGGAGCTGACCCGGGTGCTGGAGGACATTTTGGACACCCCGGTCTCCCCGGAGCTGCTCCCTGCGGTCCAGGGCCAGATCAGCCAGCGGACCGAGGATCTGGTGGGGCCCTATGAGCTCCACGACTTCTTCCTGTACTATATCCTCCGCTGGGGCTTTTCCCCCAGGAAGGTACTGCGCCTGGCGGAGCTGGCCTGGGGCCGGGACTACAGCAGGGAGATCATCCTGAAGTGGCTGCACAGCTTCTACCGCCGCTTTTTTGCCCAGCAGTTCAAACGCTCCTGCCTCCCCGACGGGCCCAAGGTGGGCTCTGTGGCCCTCAGCCCCCGGGGCGACTGGCGGATGCCCAGCGACGCAGCCGCCCGTCTGTGGCTGGAGGAGCTGGAAACGCTGTAAACTTGACGGCCAGGCCAGGGGAGTGTCCAAAATAAAGATATTATGATATAATAGGGAACTATGAGAAAGAGAACAAAAGAGGCATGGAAAAAGTGCCCAAAATGCGGGAAGAT
>JAAWKB010000129.1 GCA_022797115.1 Oscillospiraceae bacterium | reverse complement strand
GGAAATCAATTTCCTTTCTGCCACGCAACCGAAACGGCAAGGTGCATAAGGAAAATGCGCTCGTTGAGCGCAAGAAAAAACGGTACAGCCCTTGTAATTAGGGCTATACCGCCTAATCTGAAATTACTTCCCTCTAACCGTAAACATTTTGAGTTGCTGTATTTCTACATTGTCAATTTCACGAATCGAGGATTGAACCGCAGAATTTTCCATGATATAATCGGAACAATAAATCGGAATTTGAAAGGAGAAAACAACAATGGATATAGCAGTATTTGATGAATTTAGTGAAAAATGTTCTAAAGAACTGCCAAATGAAATTGACAAGATCCTTCAACATGCAAAAGGCGAAAAAGCCTGCACCATTAGCTTTATCACTACTGACGATTTTTACGGTTTTTACATAGCGTGGGATTACAGTACTGAGATAGATGCGTATTTTGAGTGGGAAAATGGAAGTAATCCAGATTTCTTATATCAGCCGCTGGTTGACATCGTTGAAGCTGACGAGGAAATTGACTTTTGTGAACCGTCCGATGAAAAGTGGAATTTTGCCGAAACACTGCTTTCTGTATTGGAAAAGAATATTAAAGAAATTCCAGAGGAAATCTTTGAAAAGAACGGTTTCAAAAGAGAAGACATCCTATTTTTTGCCACCATGGGGGATGGCGATTATATTGAAGAAATGCTTGAAGCATCAGTAAAAATGTTCAATTCCCCAAAAACTCTTGAAGCATATGGCTTGATCGAGTAACCAAAAACTTCCAGTTGATGCGGGCAGTTATCCGTCACGGATAACTGCCCGCATCACTATTTTGAGGTCAGCTGTGTCACAGCCGTCCTGGACGGGCGACAGCTCCCCCGTCTCCTTTTTACGCCTTCTCAACTGTGTTGACTCAATCAGACGCCCCGGCCCGCAGGGAGATCCCCACCACAACGGCAGGCGTACTCCCGGCGTTCCAGATCTCGTGGAGCTCCGCCCCTCGCACCAGCAGGGCCTCGTCCGGGCCAAAGCGGCGCACACCCTCGGGCAGCCGCGCCTCCATGGTCCCCTCAGTGACGATGAACAGATGGTCGCGCTCCGGATGCCGGTGGGGCGGCTCGGGACCGCCGCCGCCCGGCTCCAGGCGGGCAATGGACACATCCAAGACCCTGTCCGCCTGCCCGAACACCCCCTTGGCCAAAAATCCCACATGGCCCGGAACTGGCTGGAACCCCGCCATATCAGTCCACCCGGGGCAGCCGCGCCAGGCTCTTGGCAATATCCTCGTCCGTAGGGACTGCGCTGGACAGCTCCCCCTTGTGGAACCGCTCATAGGCCACCATGTCAAAATAGCCGGTGCCTGTCAGGCCGAAGAGGATGGTCTTCTCCTCGCCGGTTTCCTTGCACTTGTTCGCCTCGTTGATCGCCGCCAGGATGGCGTGGCTGCTCTCCGGGGCGGGGAGGATGCCCTCCACCCGGGCAAACTGCTCCGCCGCACGGAAGATGTCCGTCTGGTTGACGGAGACCGCCTCCATATAGCCGTCGTGGTAGAGCTGGCTGAGGATGGAGCTCATGCCGTGGAAACGCAGGCCGCCGGCGTGGTCGGCGGAGGGGATGAAGCTGCTGCCCAAAGTGTACATCTTGGACAGGGGGCAGACCTTGCCCGTATCGCAGAAGTCGTAGGCAAACTTCCCGCGGGTGAAGGAGGGGCAGGAGGCCGGTTCCACGGCGATGATGCGGTAATCCGCCTCGCCCCGCAGCTTCTCCCCCATGAACGGGGCGATCAGCCCGCCCAGGTTGCTGCCGCCGCCGGCGCAGCCGATGACAATGTCTGGCTTGACGCCGTATTTATCCAGTGCAATCTTGCTCTCCAGGCCGATGATGGACTGATGGAGCAGGACCTGATTGAGCACACTGCCCAGCACATAGCGGTAGCCGGGGTTGCTGCCGGCCACCTCCACCGCCTCGCTGATGGCGCAGCCCAGGCTGCCGGTGGTGCCGGGGAACTCGGCCAGGATCTTCCGGCCCACGTTGGTGGTATCGGAGGGGGAGGGGGTGACGGAAGCGCCGTAGACCTTCATGACCTCCCGGCGGAAGGGCTTCTGGTCATAGGAGCATTTTACCATGTAGACCTGGCAGTCCAGGCCCAGGTACCCGCAGGCCATGGCCAGGGCAGTGCCCCACTGGCCCGCGCCGGTCTCGGTGGTCACGCCCTTGAGGCCCTGCTTCTTGGCATAGTAGGCCTGGGCGATGGCGGAGTTGAGCTTATGAGAGCCAGAGGTGTTGTTGCCCTCGAACTTATAGTAGATCTTAGCAGGGGTTTGCAGCTGCTCCTCCAGGCAGTAGGCCCGGACCAGGGGGGAGGGACGGTACATCTTATAAAAGTCCCGGATCTCCTGGGGGATGGGGAAAAAGGCGGTGTCGTCATCCAGCTCCTGGGCCACCAGCTCGGTGCAGAATACATTTTCCAGCTCCTGGGCGGTCATGGGCGCTCCGGTGCCGGGGTTGATGAGGGGGGCGGGCTTTACCTTCATGTCAGCCCGCAGGTTATACCACGCCCGGGGCATCTCGTCCTCGGACAGGTAGATCTTATAAGGGATTTTCTTCTCGCTCATGGTGATTTCTCCTTTCGATTATAGATCGGGACAAAGAAAAACGCCTCTGTCCCTAGCTTTTCCTGCTGGGACAGAAGCGATGCAAGCTTCTGCGGTGCCACCCGGCTTGACGCCCTGAAAGGAGCGCCCACTTAGCGCGCACTGACATGCGCCGGCTTTGCTAACGGAGATCCCCTCCGGCTCACCTACTTGCCGATGGCGTTCGGCCTGCCCTCGAGAGCCCATTCCATCCGGCCATCCCCGCTGCAATCCCACCATCCGCAGCTCTCTGAAGGGTATCTGCCTGATCTACTTACACTCTCTCAACGGTTTAGATGTAGGTATTATAGCACGTCCACCCATAAATGTCAAGGGGGCAGAGTATTTGGGAGTGTCCAAACGCAGAGTTAAAGGAAGTCAAAGAGGGAAAAAGGGACAGCAGCCCCTGGATGACGAGCGCGATAGAGGTCTTTCTGTAATCCGAA
>JAAWKB010000019.1 GCA_022797115.1 Oscillospiraceae bacterium | reverse complement strand
CTCGATCTGGCGGATGCGCTCCCGGGTGACGTTGAACTCCTTGCCCACCTCCTCCAGGGTGCGGGTGCGGCCGTCCTCGATGCCGAAGCGCAGCTTGAGTACCTTCTCCTCCCGGGGGGTCAGCGTGCTGAGCACGTCCACCAGCTGCTCCTTGAGCAGCGTGAAGCTGGCGGCCTCGCTGGGTTCGCTGGCGCCCTCGTCGGGGATGAAGTCGCCCAGATGGCTGTCCTCCTCTTCACCGATGGGGGTCTCCAGGCTGACGGGCTCCTGGGCGATTTTCAAAATCTCCCGCACCTTGTCCACGGGCATACTCATTTCGGCGGAAATTTCCTCCGGGGAGGGATCATGCCCCAGCTCCTGGAGAAGCTGGCGGGAGACGCGGATGACCTTGTTGATGGTCTCCACCATGTGGACGGGGATGCGGATGGTCCGGGCCTGGTCAGCGATGGCGCGGGTGATAGCCTGCCTGATCCACCAAGTGGCGTAGGTGGAGAACTTGTAGCCCTTGGTGTAGTCGAACTTCTCCACCGCCTTGATCAGCCCCAGGTTGCCCTCCTGGATCAGATCCAGGAACAGCATCCCGCGGCCAACGTATCGCTTGGCAATGGAGACCACCAGACGCAGGTTGGCCTCTGCCAGCTTCTGCTTCGCCTTTTCGCCCTCCTTGAGGTCGGCCTTGAGCTTGACCAGCTCATCAAGGGGGATCTGATCCTCGTCCTCATGGGCAAGCCGCTCCTGGGCGCGGTTCCCGTCGCTCATCTTCTGGGCCAGGACAATCTCCTCATCCGGGGAGAGCAGGGGGACCTTGCCGATTTCCTTGAGGTACATGCGCACCGGGTCGTCGATGGAGAAGCTGTCCACCAGGGTGTTGGGGTCGACCAGCTCCTCCTCTTCGATCTCCGCGATCTCCTCGAGAGGCGGCTCAATATCGTCGGGGAGCTCCGGCAGGAGGTCTTCCTCGCTGCCAATTTCAATAGACAGGGCTTCCAAGGAGTCGTAAAGCTTCTCCATCTGGTCGCTGTCCAGCTCGATCTCGTCAAGGACCTCCATCATCTCCGCCGAATCCAGGCGGCCCCGCTTCTTGCCGCGGGCAAACAGGTCCATCACCCTCTCGTTGGCCATCAGGATGGCGGCGGCGGGCAGCGTAGAGACGACCTTGTCCGGCAGCTTGGCATATTTCTTCTCGCTCTCGGCCTTCCTGGCCGCAGCCAGGTCTGCCGCTTTGGTCATCTCGTCCTTCTTCTTTGTCATGTTTGCTTTCCTCCATAGCCCTTTTTCTCTTTGAATGTATCCCGCGCGGCCAGCAGGGGGTCGGTTTGGGAGTCCCCCCGGCGCTTATTCGCGCAATCCAGTATCACGCGTATGTAGTCTGGCAGGGACCGGTCCGCATTGGCAAGCGATTCCGGCTTCTGCATAACGGCGGTCAGATGGCTCATTTCCTCCTGGGTACACACCCCGGCCAGCGAGGCCACAGACGCGCTGTGTCCCTGGCTGTGGGCCTCCAGCAGCAGGCCATAGACCCGCCCCAGGAAGGGGGAGCTGAAAGCATCTGCGGAGAGTGTCCCGCACCGCTCCGCCAGGGTCCCGTCCAGCAGGAGCAGGCGTATGATGCCCTCCTCCGCCATGGCCGAGCGCATGTCCGTGTAGCGGATGGAGCGTTCCCGGGGCTGGCGCAGGGCGCTGATGTTCAGGTTCTCCCGTTGGAGCTCACGCTTCTCCTTGCCCCGTTTTTTCCCCAGGGCCCGCTTTACCTCCAGCAGCATGGCGTCCCGGGAGATGCCCGCTGCCTGGGCGGCGCGGCCTGCGTAGACCTCCCGCTCCACCGCGCTGGGCAGGGAGGCGATCAGCTGGCTGATCTCGGCGGCGTAGGCGATCTTCTGCTCGCCGTCGCTCAGGTCGTACTTGGAGGCCACCGCCTCCATACGGTAGTCTATGTGGGTCTCGCTGCCGCTGAGAAGGGCCTCAAAGGCGGCCGGACCCTGGAACTTGATAAAGTCGTCCACGTCCTGCTTGATGTACTCCCCATCCGCCAAGCGGCGGGGGAGCTGGAGGACCCGGACCGTGAATTCGCTGTCCTTGAGCAGGTCAATGTTTTTCTGGGTGGCCATCTGCCCGGCAGCGTCATTGTCGTAACAGAGGATCAGCTCCTTGGTGTACCGGCTGAGCAGCCTAGTCTGCTCCACCGTGAGGGCTGTGCCCATGGAGGCCACTGCATTGTCGAAGCCAGCCTGGTGGAGGGTGATGACGTCGATGTTGCCCTCGCAGAGGATAAAGTTGGGGCGCTTGGTCTTCTTTGCCAAATTGATTCCATAGAGGTTCCGGCGTTTGCTGTAGACAATGGTCTCAGTGGTGTTCATGTATTTTGGCTCAGACTTGTCCAGCACCCGGCCGCCAAAGGCCACCACGTTCCCCCGCACGTCGATGACAGGGAACATCAGGCGGCTGCGGAACTTGTCGTAGAGCCGCCCCTTCTGATTCTGTACCACCAGCCCGGCGGCCAGCAGCTCCGCCTTGGTATAGCCCTTGTCCAGCATGGCGGCCAAGAGGCTGTCCCAGTTGTCCAGGGAGGCACCCAGGCCGAAATTCATGGCTGTCCGGCGGCTGATCCTGCGCCGGGCCAGATACGCGCCCACCGCCGCACCCTCGGGCTTGGAAAGGTTCTGGTAGAACCAGCGGGCCGCGTCCTTGTTCAGCGCCAGTACCCGTTCCCTGCGGCGTGCTTCATCCCGGTTGGTGTGGTCCTCGGGCACGTCCATGTTTACCCGCTTGGCCAAGAAACGGACCGCGTCGGGGAAGGAGAGGTTTTCCACCTCCATGATGAAATTCACCGCGCCGCCGCCCCGCCGGCAGCCGAAGCAGTAGTACATCTGCTTATCTGCGGATACGGAGAAGGAACCGGTCTTCTCGTTGTGGAAGGGGCACAGGCCGAAATAGTTGTTGCCTTTCCTGGTCAGCGCAACGTAAGGGGAGATCACATCCACAATGTCATTGCGGCTGGCCAGCTCGTCCAAAAATTGCTGTGGGAATGCCACAGGCTCCACCTCCCCACGATCCATATCATCCTATAACAGTATACAACGAAAAAGGCAAAAATCCTCTTTTTCGCAGAAAGATTTTTAAAAATATTTTTCCCTGCGGGAAAATTATGGTACAGCGGGTGGGTCCGCCGGCCCTTCTGTCCAGTCGGAGAGGGGATAGGGGGCCTCGCCGGGGGCCAGAGGGATCTGGATATAGCGGCGGTACCGCTCCGGGCCAAACTGCCGCAGGTAGATCTCCTGATGGCGGCGCAGGATCTCATCCTCTGCCGGCAGCTGCGCCGCCCAGCAGATGGTCCGGAAGTGGACGCCAAAGAGGGCGCAGTCGTAGCTTAAGGATGCCGCCCCGTTGCGCCGGTAGAAGTCCAGCCGCCGCAGGATCATGCTGTCCGCCGCCGGGTCCCCGGTAGGGGCCTCGGATTCCCCGATAAAAATGGTGTCCGGCGGATAGAAGTCCCGGGCCAGCCTCAGCAGTTTCCCGCCAATACCGCCATTGCGCCGCTTGGCCGGGACGCACAGGTAGTCAATGAGGATATACTGCCCGTCCGGATGTTTCCACAGCAGGATGTAGCCTACAGGCTCCCCTGCCTCGTCAAAGAGGCCCAGCGGGTCGTAGATGCCAGCCGCCCGCATCCGCTCCATAGCGGACAGGGGCTTCAGCTCGGCGGGAGGGAAGGCCTCCACAAGATCGGTCTCATAGGCCCGCTTCAGTTCCTCCGGGTTCATGATGCGCAGTTTCATGTTGCAAACTCCAATGTCATAATGATAGCGTCCTCCTTGGGGTGGGCGTAGTAGCCCCGCCGCCGGCCAACCTCAGCGAAACCCTGGCCGGCGTAGAGCGCCCTGGCCCCCAGATTGGAATCGCGGACCTCCAGGGTGAGGAAAGCCAGATTTTGCGCTAGGCTGTACTGCCTGAGCGCCAGCAGCAGTGCTGTCGCCACGCCCTGCCGCCGCATCGCCGGGTGGACGGCGATATTATTGATATGGCCCTCATCCAGTACCACATGGAGGCTGGTGTAGCCCAGGAAGGTGCCTGCCCCATCCACAGCCGCCAGGCCGTAGGCATGGGGGTCCTCCAGCAAAGCCTCCAGGGTTTTCCTGGACCAGGGGTCCGGGAAGCATTGCCGCTCCAGTTCCTCCATCCCGTCCAGGTGCCCGCCGTTCAGGGGGACGATGTTGATATCCATAAAAACTCCTTTGTTGGACGTCCTGCTCCTTTTTCAAAAGAGAGCTGATAACTCATGTATGTTACCCCAAATGTCTTGTGTAGGTTTCTTTTTTAATAAAGGAAAAGGAAACAGCCTATTTCGCCTCCAGCCAATTTTTCCCGCTGTGGGCCTCCGCTGTCAGCGGGACAGCCAGGGCGTACACACCCTCCATTTCCTCGGTGAGCAGCTCCTGAACAGCTGCGGCCTCCGCCTCCGGGCACTCGACAATCAGCTCGTCGTGGACCTGCATGATGAGCTTAGCCGCCAGCCCCTCCTGCTTCAGCCGCTCGGATACCTTCACCATAGCCAGCTTGATGATATCTGCCGCCGTGCCTTGGATGGGCATGTTCAGCGCCACCCGCTCCCCAAAGGAGCGCATACTATAATTGGAGGATTTGATCTCCGGCAGGGCCCTGCGGCGGTGGAACAGCGTCTCCACATAGCCCTCCGCCTTGGCCCGTTCAATCACGCCGTCCATGTACTGCTTGACGCCGGGGAACCGGGCGAAATAGGCGTCCATATACGCCTTCGCATCGGCCACTGTTACCCCCAGGTCCTGGGAGAGGGAGAAGGCGGAGATGCCGTAGACAATGCCGAAATTCACCGCCTTGGCCGCCCGGCGCATCTGCACCGTCACCTGGGGCAGGGGAACGCCGAAGACGTGGGAGGCGGTAACGGTATGGAAGTCCTCGCCGGACAGGAATGCGTCCCGCATGGCCTCGTCCCCGGAGATATGGGCCAGCAGGCGCAGCTCGATCTGGCTGTAGTCCGCGTCTACCAGCACCTTGCCCTCATCCGCCACGAACATCCGCCGCAGCTCGCTGCCCAGCTCCGTGCGGGTGGGGATGTTCTGCAAATTGGGCTCTGTGGAGCTCAGCCGTCCGGTGGCGGTGACGGTCATCTGGAAACTGGTGCGCACCCGGCCGTCGGGGGGGATGACCTTCAAGAGGCCGTCCACATAGGTGCTTTTCAGCTTGGCATACTGCCGGTATTCCAGCACCTCGCCCACGATAGGGTGGATGCCGCGCAGCTTTTCCAGTACGTCGGCATTGGTGGACCAGCCGGTCTTGGTCCGCTTGCCGTGGGGCATTTGCAGGTCCTCGAAGAGGATCTGCCCCAGCTGCTTGGGGGAGTTGATGTTGAACTTGCCGGCATAGGAGTAGATTTTCTGCTCCAGTGTCTCAATAGCGGTGGTGAGGATCTCACCCAGGGAGCGCAGCGCCTGAGCGTCCACCCGGAAACCCGCCAGCTCCATCTCCGCCAGCACCCGGCACAGGGGCATCTCCACGCTGTTGTACAGCGCATCCGCCCCCATCTCCTGTAGCTTGGGCAGCATAGCGTCGTATAGAGAGTCGATGGCCGTGACATAGCTGTCAAAGGCGGCCTCGGACTCGGCGGCGTTGGCCAGAGGGGAGAATGCCTCTTCTCCTAGATAGAGGGGGGGCGGCAGCTCCTGGCTGAAGTAGGAGACGTGCAGGCGGTTGATCTCATAGCGGCCCGCCGTGGCATCCAGCAGGTAGCCCGCCAGGGCGGTGTCAAAGACGAACCCCTCCGCCGGCAGGTTGTTTTCCAGCAGGGTGCGGATGAGGTCCTTGACCTCATGGGATACTTTTTTGATATCTGCGGAGAAGATGGCTGTTAGCAGCCCGTTCCAGTCCCCCTGGTAGCGGCTGAAAAACAGCTCAGCCAGCACGGCGGTATCCTGCCCGGTCCGGCACAGCACAGCCACGGCGGACAGGTCCGCCAAGGCCAGCAGGGATACATGGTCCGCTGCCCGCCAAGCCGCCAGGAGCTGTTGGGCCTGGTCCTCCTGTGTCACCTGTTCAACGGTGACGGAGACAGCTGAGGCCGCTGTAGGGGGCTCTGGGGAGTTCTGGGCGGACAGTCCCATCTTTTCCAAAAGTTTATGGAACTCCAGCCGCAAAAAGACCTGGTATAGCTCCGGCTTGGCCGGACGGCGGAGATTGTCCTCCGGGTTGAAGGCCAGGGGCGCATCGGTGACGATGGTAGCCAGACGGTAGCTCATATGGGCGCTGTCCTCCCCTTCGGCCAGCCGCTTGACAGCGGCGGGTCTGGCCTCGATTTCCGGCATGGCGGCGTATAGCGCGTCCACAGTCTGATAGCGTTGGATGAGGGCCATCGCGGTTTTCTCCCCCACGCCCTTCACCCCAGGGATATTATCCGAGGCGTCCCCCATGAGGGCCTTGAGGTCAATCATATGGATGGGGTCGAAGCCATATTCCGCCTGGAAGCTCTCCGGCGTCATATCCTTGGTGGTGGTCTGGCCCATGCGGGTGGATACCAGCTTGACCTTGGTATGGTTGGTAATGAGCTGGAGGCTGTCCTTGTCCCCTGTCACCACCACGCAGTCCCAGCCGGCAGCCTCGCAGCGGCGGGAGATGGTGCCGATGAGGTCGTCCGCCTCGTACCCCGCCAGCTCATAGCGGGGGATATCCATGGCGTCCAGCACCTCCTTGAGCACAGGCATCTGCTGGGCGAGCTCCTCGGGCATCCCCTTGCGCTGGGCCTTGTAGCCGTCATAGGCCAGGTGGCGGAAGGTGGGCTCCCGCCGGTCAAAGGTGACGCACAGGGCCTGGGGGTCTTCCTCATCCAGCAGCCGCTGGAGGGTGGTTACAAAGCCGTAAACCGCATTGGTGTACAGCCCCTCCCGGGTGGTCAGGGGACGGACGCCGTAAAAGGACCGGTTGACGATGCTGTTGCCGTCGATCACCATCAGTTTCATGGGGGTTCCTCCTGTATCTCAGCATAACGCATAACACGCCAGAATAGAGTATACCACATTTTGCTAAAAATACAACCGAAAAACTGGAAAAGGGCGGGATTTGACTTTTTCCGGCCTGTTCCAGGGGGGATCTCGGGGAAATCAGGAGAAAAAGCGGCGTGAAGCCCCGCAGGACGGGAAACTCCCCCGGCGGCCTGGGGCCGTACCGGGGGAGCTTTCAGCACTGGGATCATTCGCAGAGCAGGTCATCATCGTAATCGTCAAATTCGGGGCAGCAGCGGCGCTTTCCGCACACGGCATCCTTTGCCGCGACAGCTTCCTCCGCCAGCTTGTCCCAGAAGCCGATTACCACGCAGATCAGCCCGGCCAAGGCCAGGGACAGGCCGACGATTTTCAAGACAAAACGCCATGTACTCTTCATGGTAGGACCTCCCAAATCTAAAATACTTTCTTAGTATATATCAAACCGGCGGAAATTACAATATATTTTTCACTGAGCAGTGACAAAATAGGGAAATTGTGCCGCAGGGGGAAGGGCTTATCCGACGGTAAAGCCGTTGACCTCCGCATGGGCCACATAGGTACCCAGCTCGTCCCGGACCTCCACCTGGTAGAGGCAGGTAGTCCGCCCAGCCTTGCGGCAGGACGCCTCCGCCAGCAGCTCGGAGCCCTTGGCGGGGGAGAGGAAGGTGATGGATACATGCTGGGAGACAGTGACCCGCTCCGAGCCGCCGTTGGCAGCCACGGCAAAGGCGAAGTCCGCCAGCGTAAAGATGGCGCCGCCCATGGGGGCGTTGTTGGCGTTCATGTGGTCCGGGCGCAGCCGGAGGCGGCAGACAGCCCGGCCGGGCTCTGCCTCCAGGATCTCCGCGCCGGTCAGCTGGACGGCGAAGCGGTCAGCCTGGAAACGTTCGTTCAGTTCTGTGAGGGCGGGCATGGCGTGTACCTCATTTCGTTGTTGATTGCGCGGGGATTTGGTGTTTATTGTAACACAGGCGGGCGCGGCCGGCAAGGCGTGTGATGCAGCCATAGCAGGGCCTTTGGGGATATTGTCCTAATCAAGCAGCAGCGGGGGCCATAGCAGCACCCATATTGTTGGCGTCGGTGATGCCCTTGTCCACAATTTTCCCACAGGTGACTGTAGTGACGCACGGCCCTGCGCCCTCAGCCCCCAGGATCACACAGCCGGAGGCCGTGGCGGTCCATTGGGCCGTAGGGGTGCGCTGGCTGCCATAGGGGACTGGCATACGGTACTGCCGCTCCGCTGTGCAGAAGTGGCTGGACGTCATGGCGGCGGCCCGCTGGGCGAAGCCGCCGGCAATGAGCAGCGAGCCCAGGGCCAGGGATTCCCCCATGGTGGAGCACGCGCCGTAGAGGCCGTAGAAGGGGACCCCGAAGTCCCGCAGGCCAAAGGATGTGCCGATGCACTGGTTGAGCAGGTCGCCGGCCAGGATATAGTCCAGGTCCTCCGGGGAGAGGGTGGCCTTCTCCAGCGCCTTGCTCAGCGCGGTCTTCTGCATGGCGCTCTCCGCCTTCTCCCATGTTTTCTCCCCGAAGAAGCTGTCCTCGCACAGGTGGTCGAAGTAGGCGCGCAGCGGGCCATCCCCCTCCTGCCTGCCGCCAACGGCGGCGTGGGAGAGGATGACGCTGGGCCGCGCAAGGGCGACGGTCTGCCGCCCTAATCGGTTCTGCATTGTCTCGCCTCCATAAAACCAGAATGCCGGGCTTTTCCCGGCCCATGTCGTTATTCTGTACAGTTTTTGCGGGAATATGAATGCGTGCCCCGCAGGAAAGCGGGAGAAAAGTAGTGCGCGGGAAGGATGCAGGGCCTGTGAAGAAAAAAATTCTCTTGACTTGGAGTGTGCTCCATGAGATATAATATAAAATATTATCCAAACTGCCGCAGATATTTCATGCTAAAGGAGAACGCATATGGAAAAGGCTAAGGTCTATTTTACACAGGAAATCACCGCTGAATCGCTGCAACGGATTTATCATGCCCTGGGCGTCACGCTCAAGGGCAAGGTGGCGGTCAAGATTTCCACCGGCGAGCCCGGCGGCCACAACTTCCTCCAGCCCGCCCTGATTGCGCCCCTGGTTCAGGAGCTGAAGGGGACCATTGTGGAGTGCAACACCGCCTATGAGGGACGCCGCAACACCAGCGCCGCCCACTGGGAAACGATGAAGGAACATGGCTTTACAGCCATTGCTCCCTGTGACCTGATGGATGAGCATGGGGAGATGTCCCTGCCTGTCACCGGCGGCAAGCGCATCCAGGAGAACTTTGTAGGCGAGAACCTGAAAAATTACGACTCCATGCTGATGATGTCCCATTTTAAGGGCCACCCCATGGCGGGCCTCGGCGGCGCGCTGAAAAACATGTCCATCGGTGTGGCCTCCGCCCATGGCAAGCAGTGGCTCCACACCTCCGGCAGCGGCGAGACCTCTTTCGACGCCCTGATGAACTCGGACCACGACAGCTTTTTGCTGTCAATGGCCGACGCGGACCAATCCGTCATGGACTATATGGGCCGTGAGAACATCGTATATATCAATGTAGCCAACCGGCTGAGCGTGGACTGCGACTGCTGCGCCGCCCCGGCGGAGCCGGAGATGATGGACATCGGCATCTTTGCCTCCCTGGACCCCGTAGCCGTCGACCAGGCGTGCGTGGACGCGGTGTACGCCTCACCGGACCCCGGCAAGGCTGCCCTCATTGAGCGGATGGAGTCCCTCAACGGCATTTTGACTGTGAAGGCCGCCGCGGAGCTGGGCCTGGGCAGCCAGACATACGAAATCGTCAATATCTGACCGTAAAACCGGATAAATCAAAGAAATTTTGGTGTTTCCTGCCAATTTGGTTGATAAATGCGCGGCGTTGGCTGTACTTCGCCGGGACGCACGGAAGGGCATAACTGCCCTTCCGTGCGTTTTTAAGGCCCCAATAGGGGGAAACTTGTATAAAAACCTTGCATATGCGGAAAAATATGTTAGATTATAGGGCGTATATCTAATGAGGCGTACCACCCCATCGATAAACAGAAAACAAAAGAAAAAGGAGTCTACCCCATGAACAAGTCTGAACTGATTAACGCAGTAGCGGAGAAGGCCGCACTGTCCAAGAAGGATTCTGAGGCTGCTGTCACTGCTGCCCTGGATGCGATCTCCGCCGCCCTGGCTGATGGGGAGGAGGTTCGTCTGGTCGGTTTTGGCACCTTTGAGGTGAAGCGGAGGGAAGCCCGCATGGGCCGCAACCCCAAGACCAAGGAGCCGATTCCGATCGCCGCCTCCAAAGTCCCCGTGTTCAAGCCAGGCAAGGCACTTAAGGACGTTGTTGCACAGTAAGGAAAAATCGCCATCCAGGGGTGCGGCTGATACCGTGCCCCTTCTTTTATATCATGGCAGGCGGTTTGCCGTCAGGAAAGGAGTATCCCATGCGTCTGGACAAATATTTGAAGGTATCCCGGCTGATCAAGCGCAGGACAGTAGCCAATGAGGCGTGCGACCATGAGCGGGTAACGGTAAACGGGAAGGTAGCCCGGGCCTCCTACGAAGTGAAGGTGGGCGACGTAATTGCGATCCGCTTCGGTGAGCGGACGCTGACAGTTGAGGTCGCGGCGGTGCAGGAGAACGCTGGGAAAGCGGATGCTGCGGCCCTGTATCGGGAAATTTGATTCCGGTCGGGACAAGAGGCTGGCATAAAGTGGACAGACTTCCCATATACATGGATTGAATCGATGGATATGGGAGGTCTTTTCATGCCTTATGAGGATATGATCGGTATGCAGCACCGGCTGGAGCTGGATGGCAGGGAGCGGCTGGTGGTCTCCGGGGTGGAGGAGGTGGAGCGGTTTGACGAGGAGGAGATCGTCATGAACACCACCGCAGGCACCCTGGTGGTGGGCGGCACGGATCTGCACATTGGGAAGCTGAACCTGGACGGCGGGGAGCTCCATGTGGACGGGTCGATCCACACCTTGCTCTATGAGGACAAGGGGCCCTCCGGCGGGCAGGGCGGCCTGCTGCGGCGGCTGTTCGGCTGAGGCTATGGGGAACTATCTGTCGGAGCAGCTGCTGATGTTTGTACGTTCCATCCTGCTGGGCGGGACGCTGGGGCTGGTGTATGACCTGCTGCGGGCCCTGCGGCGGCTGGGCGGGAAACTGTGGGGCGGCGTGCTGGATGCGCTGTTCTGCCTGCTGGCCGTATCCTCCCTGTTTTTCTTCGCCATGGCGGGGGGCGGGGAGCTGCGCATCTTTGTAGTGATGGGCGCGTTGGGCGGCGCGGTGCTGTTTTTCTGCCTGTTCAGCCAGCTTTTGCGCCCGTTGTGGGACCTCTGGTTAAATATTTTCCTGGCCCCTGTGCGGCTGGCCGAGATCCTCCTGAAAAAAAGTGGGCGGAAGGGAAAAAAAGCCTTTTCTTTTTGGAGGAATTGGCTTACAATAAGGGTAACACTCTGGAAGAAGAAACGGCTGCCTGCGCAGCAGGAAGGGGATGAGGAGATAGGGAAGAAGCCCAATCAGACACCGCCGAAGGGCGAGGCGGAGCAGAAGAAGAGGCCCAACAGCAAGTTGACTGCCCTGATCCTGCTGGCCCTGCTGATTGGTGTGGGGGTCCAGCTCTATAACATGTATGGCCAGCTCCAGCGCGCCCAGGAGGAGGAGGCCATCTATGCCGGGCAGCTGGCGGAGCTCCAGGAGAGCAACGAACGGCTGCGTCAGGACATCTCCAACAGGGATGACCTGGACCTGATCAAGGATATTGCCCGGGATGAGATGGGTATGGTCGGCGAAGGGGACAAGGTTTTCTGCTTCGGAAAAGGATAACGGGAAGTACGCGCCGCCTGCGGGGAGCAGGCGGCGCGTACTTTTTTCGGCCATTTACCGGAGGCGCACAGCTTCGGAAGGATATCCGTGTACTGCGTACAGGCCGCGGAGATTCCTGCTGGTACAATTTTCAAAAATGGGTCTTCCCTTTCTTCCGAGTCTGTGGTAAACTAGGGAGCGGCCCTATTGGCCGCCGGACAGATGATACGCCACCGGAGGATCGAGCGGGCTCTTATTATGTCTCGAGAGGAGACACAAAAAAAGGAGAGATCAAACTGTGACCGGAAAAAGAGCGGGTTCCCATCCAAGCCGGGAGCCGAGACGGAGCCTAAACAGAAAGATATTGTGGAGTACGACCCTCAATATTTTGGCGCTGGTTGTTGTCTGCTGTGTGTTCATGGCGCTCGCTATGGAGTTTCTGGCAAACAACATCCTGCTCGACAGCCTGCAGCCCATGGCCCGGCAGTCAGCCAAAACAGTGGAGGCCAATATCCACATGCTGGCGGACCGGATGATGACCATCGCCGGGGACCCCCGGATGCAGACAGCCAGCAGTGTTGACCCGGAGACGGAGGCGGTCCGGCCCGACACTGCGGCGACCAGGAGAAACCGGGATGCGCTTCTGGTGGAGGCTGCGGAGATCTACGAGCTGTATACCATCGCGCTGTACGGCCTGGACGGACAGCTGCTCCAGGGGGACGGTGCGCCGGCGCAGCTGGACAGCAGCTTTTTCTCGCTCCTTCAGGAGACGGACAATCTGACCACGCACACCTCTACCATCTTTCAGGGCAAGCTGGGCATCACCATGGGGATGCCGGTAAAGGAAGCTGGAGAGACCACGCTGTATGTCGTGGGTGTTTATAAATATGACACGCTCAATGATGTCATCAGCAGCATCAACCTGGGTGCAAACGGGATGGCCTATATGGTCAGCCGGGAGGGGATTGTCACCGGCCATCCGGACCAGTCCCTGGTCCTGAAGGGGAATACCCTGGAGCAGCTCAGCGACGGCCACGGGGAAGAAATCGGCGTGACCACCGGGGAGACCGGTGCGGCCGAGTTCCCTGTAAACGGAGAGACCATGCTGCTGGCATTTTCCCCCATCCGTGGCACCCAATGGTCCCTGGTGATCCAGATCCCCAAGGCGGACTACAACCACTTTATTGACAGCGCGCTGATTGTGGCGGTGCTGTCCACTGTGGTGATGCTGATTGTCTCCCTCCTGCTGGTCCTGCGCCTGGCCCGGTCCATCTCCCGCCCGATCCAGAGCGTGACCAGCCGGATGGTTGCCCTCTCGGACGGCGATCTGCATACGGAGGTGGTCCCGATCCACTCCGGAGACGAGGTGGAGGTGCTGACCCAGACCCTGGATGACACCGTGGTAAGCGTCAACCGGTACATATCGGATATCCAGCATGTGCTGACAGCGGTCGCGGGCGGCAACCTCTGCACGGAGTCCCAGGTGGAGTACAAGGGGGACTTCGCCCTGATCCGCAGCAGCTTGCACACCATTATCCACTCTATGAATGATACCATTGCGGGTTTCCGTGCGGCCGCCTCACGGCTTGCCTCCATGGCGGAGGAGCTGAGCGGGCAGTCCACCCAGCTGCACCAGGCTTCCATGGAGCAGACCCAATCCGCAGAGGCGCTGGTTCAGGAGGTGACCCTTGTGAAGGGGCGGCTGTCCAGCGTAACGGAGAGCAGCAGCCAGACCCGCTCGAAGACGGAGGAGATCGCCCAGCGCATCCAGGAGGCCAATACCCAGATGTCTGCCCTCACCAACGCGATGGAAGGTATCAGCGGCAATACCCAGGAGATTACAAAAATTGCCAAGGCAATTGAGGATATTGCATTCCAGACAGGCATCCTGGCCCTCAACGCCTCGATAGAGGCAGCCCGGGCCGGTGAGGCAGGGAAGGGCTTTTCCGTCGTGGCTGACGAGGTCCAGCAGCTGGCCGCCAAAAGCGCCGAGGCTGCCCAGAGTGCAACCAGTGTGGTGAACAATACCAGGAGCATCATCCAGACGGGTGTGGAGCTGACCGCCGGTACCGCCGGTTCCATCCAGGCGATTTCCGAGGTCTCCAACCAGATCAGCGGGATTTCAATCCACCTGGTGGAGGCGGTGCATGGCCAGGAGAGCGCCTTGGCCCTGATGGAGGAGCGGATTGAGGAAATCTCATCCATTACGGACCGGAACCTGCAAAACGCCGGTGAGACCGAGCAGGCCAGCGGGCTGCTGGCAAAGGAGGCGGAGGCGCTCCGGTTCCAGGTGGAGAAGTTTGTTTTGCAGGAGGAAAACGACAGATGAAACGGATCTTGTGCAGTATCCTGATGGTTCTCCTGCTGCTGCCTCTGGCGGCGTGCGGCGATAAGGGGGGCCTTCAGGACGGTTATTACACCGCCCAGGCGGACCAGTTCAGCCATGGCTGGAAGGAATATATTACGATTATGGTCAAGGGCGGGAGCATTGTCTCTGTGGAATACAACGCGGAGAATGCCAGCGGCTTTATCAAGAGCTGGGATAACGCCTACATGCAGAATATGCTCCATTCAAATGGCACGTATCCCAACGAGTACACCCGTAACTATGCCAGCCAGCTCCTGGAGGGGCAGGGTGAGGAACCAATCGACGGGCTGACCGGGGCTACCTCATCGCACGGCTCGTTCCAGAAGCTCGCCGCAGCGGTGCTGGAGCAGGCACGGAAGGGGGACTCCCACACGGTGTTTGTTGACACCTCCCATTAAGCCATTCAGGCAAATTCAGTATCTCCCGCAGGCGGCGTAGGTTCCGTCTTGGCGCGTATACATTGAATATAGGGAAAAACAGTGGCGTGACGCAGATGGTAATTCTGCGTCACGCCACTGTTTTGGAGAAGAAGGGGGAGAGGCCCTGCCGTTAGACATAGCCCTTCTCCACCTCCACCACAGCGGAGTAGTTGCCGTCCAGTGCCTGCACGCCCTGCTGGATGCGCTGGCGGATCTCCTGATCAGAGAGGCTGCACTGGTAGGGGATCTCCGCGTCAAAGATTACCTTGGTTTGGAGGGGACCGGGGATCATACGGAAGTCGTGAATGGAGATCCCCGGGTCAATGAGACGCACAATGGAGGCCACCCGCACCCGCGTCTCTGCGGTGAGGCCGTCATCGTTGACCACCGGGTCCATGTGGATGGTAGCCAGACAGCCCATTTCATCATTCAGCCGCCGCTCTGCTGCGTCTACAACGTCGTGCAGCGCCATAATGTCCCCGTTGGCGGGGACCTCGGCATGGAGGGAGATGATGCGCCGCCCAGGTCCATAGTCGTGGACGATCAGGTCGTGGATGCCAGTGATTTCTGGATAGGACAGCACCAGTGAGCGCACCTGTTCCACAAATTCCGGGGAAGGGGGCTGGCCCAGCAGGGGATTGATGGTCTCCCGGGCGGCGTTTATACCGGACCACAGGATGAACAGGGCCACCGCCCCGCCGCACCAGCCGTCGATGGGGACGCCCCAGAGGCGGCCCGCCAGCGAGCCCAGCAGCACCGCTGTAGTTGCCAGGCAGTCGCTCAGGCTGTCCGCCGCTGTGGCGGCCATGGCAGCGGACTGGATGCGCCGTCCTACCGTGCGGTTGTAGCGGGCCATGTACAGCTTCACGCCAATGGACGCCAGCAGGATCATGCCTGCCAGGGGAGTAAAGTCCACCGGCTCCGGGTGGAGGATCTGCCCCACAGAGTCCCTGGCCAGCTCCACGCCCATCAGAACAATCACCATGGACACCACCAGGCCGGATACGTACTCCATCCGTCCGTGGCCGAAGGGGTGGCCCCTGTCCGGCGCCTGGGCCGCCAGCTTGAAGCCCAGCAGAGTGACCAAGGAGGACCCCGCGTCGGAGAGGTTGTTGGCGGCATCAGCCATGATAGCGATGGAGCCGCTGAGCAGCCCAGCCAACAGCTTCGCCGCGAATAGCAGCAGGTTCAGGCCGATCCCCACACATCCGCACAGCACGCCGTAGGCGCGCCGCACAGCGGGATCGGTCACGTTGTCGTGGTCCCGGATAAAACGCCGGGACAAAAAACGGATCATAGTTCACCTCGTTGAGACGGGCGGTCGCCAGGGTAATACCGCCTTTTGATAAACAGATAGCACAGGGGGATCAGCCACAGCAGCAGGGCATAGGGGATCGCCGCCGGCCCCGCGCCCAGCATGGCTAAGGGGATGCTGCACGCGATGGACCAGGGGATCAGCCCGGCAATCAGAATACCGGAGTTCTCAATATCTATGGCAAGCTCCTCACGGTCAGTATAGGCCCTGCCCAGCAGCTGTTCCCCCATCATGCTGGTGACGGCCTGGTTGCACAGGACGGCGGCGCACAGCGCGGATACCACCGCCATGGCTGGGAACCGCCCAATCCGCCCCGCCAGGGCCTCCGCCCTGCCGCTGAGGGGCCGCAGGCTTCCTGTACCCTCCAGGATGCCGGAGTAGAGGCCCGTGAGGATGACAATGGCGTAGCTCTCCGCCATGCTGGTAACACCGCCGCCGGAGAGGACGGCGCGCAGCGAAGCATCCTCCGGCCAGTAGCCGCCCCAGGCGGCGGCCAGGATTTCCACCAAGCCGAAGCCCTGGACCCCCGCCAGCACCGCCGCTGCTGCGGAGCTCGCCAGGATCGCCAGATGGACCGGTACCTTCCACAGCGGCAGCAGGAGCATGATCACCGCCGGCAGCAGCGTCCACCAGGACAGCTGGAACCGGCCCTCCAGCGCCGCCAGCACCGTGCCGTCCACACGGGCGAGGGGATGGCGGAGGGAGAGCAGCAGGTAGGCTGCCAGGGTAAGCAGGGTGGGCAGCGCCGCCGTGCGCAGCATCTGCCGGACATTCCGGTAGAGGTCCGTATCCGTCACCGCCGCCACCAGGCTGGCCGCCGATGAGGCGGGGCTGCACCGGTCCCCGAAGTATACCCCTGAGAGGACTACCCCCGCTGCCACCGTAGGGTCTACGCCCCCGGACCGGGCCAGGGCCATGAGGATCACCCCCAGGGTGCTGCTCACCCCATAGGAGGTGCCCAGCACATAGCTGAAGGCTGCGCACAGCACAAACGCCAGCACCAGGAACAGCCGGGGCGTCACCAGCCGGACCCCCCAGACGATGCAGCAGGCAATCACGCCGCCGCAGCGCCACAGGCCGGTAATGACACCGATGAGTGCGATGATCCGCACCACAATCAGGGACTTTTTGCACTTGGCCCATGCCATCTCCCACAGCTCCCTATGGGAGAAGCCCTGTTTTAATCCATAGCCCCAGAAGAGGCCAAGGCCCCCCAACAGGGCCCAGGACACGCTCCATCCGCCAAAGAGGCATGCCGCCAGCATAGCGAAGAAGAGGATACAGCAAGCCGTCAGCATGATCCCTGCCCTTGCCCCCGGATGGTCAGGGTGTACTGACAGCACAGCCGGTCCAGATCTCCATCCGTAGCGGCGGGCAGGCGCAGCCGCCCCCCGCAGGCCCGGCACACCAGATCTACCGCCCCGCCATGGATTTCCATGGCGCAGCCCTTCGCCCCACAAGTACAGGATATGCCGTCCCGGGCGGCAATGTCCTTCAGCTCGGAGAGGATCTCATACATAATGAGGTTGTCAACAAAGGTTTCCCCATCCTTTTTTTTCTCTACCGCGATCTCCAGGTCCCGCAGGGCGGACTCCACCCGGTACACATCCCCGATATAACAGCACAGCTGCTTAGTCTCCGGGCAGGCCAACCCCACGCCGCTGCCGTGCAGCACCTGTTCCGCAGGCGCCTCCGCCCGGTGTTCCCCGCCGCACACGCCGCAGGGCACAGTAATCCGGTAGACATTGCCTGCCGGCTCCGCCGTCAGCTCGCTGTGTCCGCACTCACAAACCAGCCCCACTGCCGCCGCGCACAGGGCGAACTGCGTCCGCTCCCCGTAGACTGGCTTGCCGCAGGCGGGGCAGATGTAGCCAAAAGCCCGCTTTTCTTCCGCCATATAAACCTCCCATTGTGACCCATTGGGTAATTTTATCATTATACGCCATTTCCCCTGATTTTTCCATACCCAGTTGTGCGAAATTATATATATCCAGTTTTATAGGAAAGTGTGCCCGGCTCTTTTTACGCATTCTCAACTCCGCTGACGATATACTGGCAATCTGTTTCCAGCTGTGATATGATACTGTCAAATCGGAACAGGGAGGTTTTTCGTATGGATCAGGAAAAAGAACTGGTGGACTATCCCACCATAAAAGCCGCCGTTGCTGGCGAGGCGTGGGCAATTGAAAAGGTGGTGGCCCACTATGCGGACTATATTGAAGAAATCTGCACCGTAGAGACCAAAGGGCCTGATGGTTCTGTCAGAAAATATGTAGACGAGGATATGAGGCAGGCTGTCACCCAGCGCCTGATCGAAGAAATCCCCCATTTCCCGCTGGCCGGACAGGATGGATGAGAGAAAGGACGGTTGTTATGGAGAAGGTATCCAACTATGAAAAGCAGTGTGAGCAGTGGCGGGAGAGGTTTCTCTCCATGGACCAGGCCGCGCTGTGCCGGAAACTCCCTGAGCTGGAGGCCGATGAGGAGCAGCTGCGCCTGTGGCACTTTGGCCGGCAGTTTGCCGTTGGCCGGGCAGATGGTGTCATCCGCTGCCGGACGGACAGCAGGCCGATCACCTATGCGGAGACAATGAACATCTACACGCTCTTCCACTACTGTACGCCGGGCGCCCGGCTGACAGGGCAGTGGATGCCCTTCCGGGACCTGCGGCACGCCTCTCCCTTTGCCGCCGCGTTCCAGCGGGGGACCATCCTGCCCCTGGCCCGGGCCTTCTCCGGCCATGAGGACCTGCTGCCGGGGGCGGTGGAGCGGCTGCGGGGGATTGCCCTCCCCGGCGGAGGCTACCAGCTCCCTGCCTTTGCCTGTATCCCCATGCGGCTGTATTTCTGGGACGCCGACGACGAGTTCGAGGCCCAGGCCAACCTGCTGTTTGACCAGAGCGCAACGGATTTCATCCATGTAGAGAGCGTTGTCACCATTGCCGGCGAGGGGGTCTCCCGGCTGGTGGAGGCCGCCGGGCTGCGCCTGGACGATAGCGCCCTTTGAGCAGGGGAGGGCGGCGCTGCGAGTTTCCGCCTGTATCCCAATGGAAAAGATGAAAGGAGTAAGAGGAAAAATGGAACTGTCCCAAAACATTCTGACCTACATCGACCAGCATCAGGATGAGGCCTACCAGCTGCTGCTGGAGCTGGCCCAGATCCCGGCGCCCTCCAACCACGAGGAGAAGCGGGCTGCCTTCTGCCAGGAGTGGCTCACCCGGCAGGGGGCCAAGGGGGTCTATATCGACGAGGCCCTCAATGTCATTTACCCCATCGGGGCCACGGCCAACGGGCCGCTGACGGTCTTTATGGCCCACAGCGACGTGGTCTTCCCGGACACCACCCCACTGCCCCTGAAGGTGGAGGACGGCCTGATCAAGTGCCCCGGCGTGGGGGACGACACGGCCAACGTCGCCGCCCTGATGACCGCTGCCAAGTTTATTGCCCAGCAGGGGTTGGAACCGGCTGAGGGCGGGATGCTTCTGGTCATCAACTCCGGCGAGGAGGGGCTGGGCAACCTGAAGGGCTCCCGGAAGATCATGGAGACCTTTGGCAGCCGCGTCACCGAGTTTTTCACCCTGGACGGCGTGGACTGCGCCATCACCACCGGGGCGGTGGGCTCCAGGCGTTACCGGGTGGAGGTGCTTACGGAGGGCGGCCACTCCTACTCCAAGTTCGGCAACCGGAACGCCATCGCCTATCTGGCCTCCCTCATTGACAGCCTCTATATGATCAAGATGCCGGAGGAGGGCAAGACCACCCAGAACGTGGGCCTGATCCAGGGCGGCACCTCCGTCAACACCATCGCCCAGCAGGCGGAGATGCTCTACGAGTTCCGCTCGGACCGCCGGGAGAATTTGCAGCTGATGGAGGAGCATCTCCAGGCGGCGGTGGCCTTCTACCGGGCCAAGGGCGCCCAGATCAATGTGAATCTGATTGGCGACCGGCCGTGCAGCGGCGACGTGGACCCGGTCCGGCATCAAGCCATGATGGACCGGACGGCAGAGGCAGTGCGCCGGCACTTCGGTGCGGAGCCCCGGTTCCGGACAGCGTCCACTGACTGCAACATCCCCCTCTCCCTAGGCATCCCCTCTATCGGTGTGAGCTGCTATTCCGGGGACGGGGCCCACACAAGGGAGGAGTTTGTGCGGATTGACAGCCTGCTGCCCGGCCTGCGCCTGTGCTTTGAGCTGATTCTCCACTCGTTTCCCAACAGTGGGGAGTGAGGAACTGTATACACATCTGTGCGCGGCGTCCTGCCGGGCAGTGGATATCGCTGCCGCATAGAAGGGGAGGGGGACCTGGTTCAAAAACCAGGTCCCCCTCCCCTTGATTTACAGCGTGCATGGCCTGTCTGACGGGGCGGGAAAGAATGGGAAATGATAAATGATTGCACAAAATGTCATTATGTAAACTAAAATGGGTTGTATGGACTATGTGGAAATCCCAGTTGGCTGATTTCCGTATTTTGGAAAATCTACTTGGAAGGTCTGAGAACTGGTGGAAAACCATTGTGGAAAACCTTGTGGATAATGTGTATAACTTGTTGTACTAAAAATTATTGAAATATTTATGTGAACCTGTCGAACAAAAAGGCATGTGAAAGAATACGGGAATCTCCCCGCATTTTGACAGATTTTTGTATGCTTGATCGGAAACAGGCCCCCCCTTACAGGGATGGCCAAGGCGGCGGGAGGAGGAATCGGCCGAAATCTGGGGAAGTTCTGCAAGACGGGCTGCAAAAATACGTTTTGTTATCAACAGATGAGCTGGCAGGGGCACACGCCGGCTTTTATCGATTGGCATACAGGCCGCTGGTGTGCGGGGGCCACCGGCCGGCAAAGTATACGCCCCGGCCTGCCGAGAGATTCAGGCGGGGAGCTTGCCAAACAAGGCCGGTATGTGTTAGAATCAATAGGAAAAAACAGGGAAAAACGGAGGTACAGAGGTAATGGAGCGAAAGCTGATCTTTCTGGATATAGACGGTACCATTGTGGAGGCCCTGTCGGCGCCGTCCCCCCTGGTGCGCAGGGCGGTGCAGGGGGCGCGCGCACGGGGGCACATGGTTTTTTTGTGTACTGGGCGGAACCTCGCCATCATCGGCCAGGATATCCTGGAGATCGGATTTGATGGCGTAGTGGCCAGTGCGGGCGGCTATGTGGCGGTGGGCGATGAGGTGCTCCTTGACAGCCTGCTGCCCGAGCAGCTGGTGCAGGAGTGTCTGGACATCCTCCACAGCAGGGGCTTGTATTGCAGAATTGAGACAGCGGACGGCATCTATTCCGACCCGCAGATGGAGGCACTGGTGCGGATGGCCGCCCCGGACCCTGGCAACTCCGAGCTGATCCGGATGCAGAAGGAGCTGGAGGCCGGCCTGCCCATGCGGAAGTATGCGGATTATCCAAGGCAGGGGGCCTACAAAATCTGCTTCACCAGCGCGAGCCTGGCCCCCATGGAGGCGGCCCAGGAGGCCCTGGGGGACCGCTTTGATTTTGTGGTACACCCATACCGGGGCCGCGCCGCCTGCTTCAACGGGGAGATGGTGCGCAAAGGGGTGGATAAGGGCTGCGGAATCCAGCTGGTCTGCCAGCACCTGGGGGCGGACCTGCAGGACACCATTGCCTTTGGCGACAGCATGAACGACAGCGGGATGATGCGCTGTGTGGGGATTAGCATCGCCATGGGGAATGCCTGCGAGGAGCTGAAGGCGGTGTGCGATCTGGTCTGCGGGGATGTTGCCCACGACGGGGTCTACCATGAGCTGGTGCGGATGGGCCTCTGCTGAAGCGCGGCCAGCCTCCCGGATGAACGGGGCCGGATAAAAAAACCGTGCCGCCCTATGGAAACTTCGGGAGAAAAGGTATATACTAGGGTAGATTTGACAGAAGAAGGAGAAACCGGCGCATGACACGACAGATGCTCATGGAGAATGTATATTTCACCTACATCCCATCGGAAAAATTTAAAACCAGCCTGCTCAGCGCCCAGCTGGCGGTCCCACTGCGCAGGGAGACCGCCGCGCAGAACGCCCTGCTGGTCAACGTCCTCAGCCGGGGCACCGCCCGCTGTCCGGACATGGCGTCCCTCAACCGGGAGCTGGACATGCTGTATGGCGCGCACCTGGGTCCGGCGGTACGCAAGCGGGGGGAAAACCAAGTGGTCGGCTTTACGGCTACCTGTATTGATGACCGTTTCCTGCCCCCGGGGGAACAGCTGCTGGAGAAGCTGACGGGCCTGCTGGGGGATATGCTCTGCGACCCTGCGGCCGAAGGGGGCCGCCTGGTGGAGGCGTATGTGGACAGCGAACGAGCGAACCTGGCGGACCTGATCCGCAGCGATGTCAACGACAAGCGATCCTATGCCAACCGGCGCCTGGTGGAGGCCATGTGCGCCGGGGAGCCCTTCGGTGTCAGCCGGATGGGGTCCCTGGAGGATGTGGAGTGCATCACCCGGGATGGGCTGGACAGCCACTACCACACCCTGCTGGCCCAGGGGCGGCTGGAGCTGTTCTACTGCGGCTCCGCACCGGAGGGCAGGGTCCTTGAGGCGCTGTCTGCCGCCTTTGCCCGCCTGCCCCGGCAGGGAGGGCTGGAGCCCGGCCCCACGGTCTGCCGCCCGGCCCCAGAGGCTGTGCGGGTGGTGGATGAGGAGATGGACGTCACCCAGGGAAAGCTGTGCGTCGGCTACCGCACTATGAGCAGCGACGAGTATGCCACCATGCTGATGGAGACGATGTTCGGCGGCTTCAGCAGCTCCAAGCTGTTTTTGAATGTGCGGGAGAAGCTGTCCCTGTGTTACTACGCCAGCAGCGCCTACCAGCGGCAGAAGGGGCTGCTGACCGTGTCCTCCGGCATCGCCTTTGAGAACTACAGCCGGGCGTTGGAGGCGATTGAGGCGCAGCTGGAGGCCATCCGGCAGGGGGAGTGGGAGGAATGGGAGCTGCAGGGGGCCCGCAGCAGCCTGCTCAGCGGCCTGCGCTCCATAGAGGACTCCGCCTGGGCCCTGGAGGATTTCGTCATCAGCAAGGCCGTGGCCGGCAGCAGCGAGACCATATCTGAGCTGATGGAAGGTATTGAGGCCGTGACCGGTGAGCGCATCCAGGAGGCCGCCAAGGCGGTCAGGCCGGATACGGTTTATTTCTTAAAGGGAAAGGAGGGGCGGGCATGACAGCGATAGAGTACCCCCGCCTGGGGGAGAAGGTCTTCCGCCGGCGGCTGGACAACGGCCTGGAGGTGGCCGTCGTCAGCAAGCCCCACTATGCCAAGAGCTACGCCATGTTCGCCGTGCGCTACGGCGGCATGGACCTGCGTTTCCAGCTGGACGGGATCTGGCGGGACACCCCTGCCGGGATTGCCCACTACCTGGAGCACAAGATGTTTGACACCGAGGAGGGCAACGCCCTTCAGGAGCTGGCTAAAAACGGGGCGGTAGACAACGCCTTCACCAGCAACTCTGTAACGGCCTACTACGTCCAGTGTACGGAGAAATTTTATGAGAACCTGCGCATCCTGCTCCGCTTTGTCTCCGTGCCCTACTTCACCCAGGAGAGCGTGGAGAAGGAGCAGGGCATCATTGCCCAGGAAATCCGCATGGTGGAGGACGACCCGGACTGGCAGGTCTACCGGAATCTGATGACCTGCCTGTACGCCGGCAGCCCGGTCCGTGTCCCGGTGGCCGGCACGGTGGAGAGCATCCGGCGCATCACCCCCCAGACCCTCTACGACTGCCACAAGGCGTTCTACACCCCGGCCAACATGACCCTGGTCTGCGTGGGTGATCTGGACCCGGAGCGGGTGGCAGCGGAGGCGGAGGCGATTCTGCCCCGGCAGAGCGGCCCGGATGTCCTCCGGGACTACGGGCAGGAGGAGGGCCGGGAGCCGGCAGAGCGGGAGGCCCGCATGGGGATGGAGGTCTCCATGCCCCTGTTCCTGGCCGGCTACAAGTGCAGCCCCCAGGCAGGAGGTGAACCGCTCCTGCGCCAGAGTATCATCGGTGACATGGCCTGTGATGTGCTGTTCGGGGAGAGCAGCCCTCTGTACACCCGGCTGTACCAGGAGGGTGTGATCAACAGCAGCCTGGGCGGCAACTTTGATATGCTGCCGGGGGCATCGTATCTGTATGTGGGGGGCGAGACCAAGGAGCCCCGCCGGGTGTTCGAGGAGATCACCGCCCAGGCGAAGCGGCTGGGGGAGGGGGGCATCAGCGAGGAATTCTACCAGCAGGTCCGCCGGGCCAGCTACGGCGGGATGATCCGCAGCCTGAATTCCTTTGAGAATATCGCCATCAGCCTGGTGGACGGCCGGTTCCGGGGCTATGACGCCTACCGTTTCCCGGAGGTTTTTGAGACGGTGACAAAGGCGGACGTAGAGGCGTTTTTGCGGGAGGAAGTGACGGCCGGCCACGCGGCCATCTCCCTGGTGGAGCCGCTGGGCTGACCCTGCGGCGGAGGAGGTATCAGCGCGTATGTATGCAAGAAATGACATGCCCATCAGTTTCCCTGGTCTGTTCGGGGAGTGGGAGTTTAATCCATCTCCAGTAGCCATCCCGTTTGGCAACGGGATCTACTGGTATGGGATTATCATCTGCCTGGGGCTGGTCCTGGCGGTACTGTTCTGTTCCCGGAGGGCCAAGGACTACGGCCTGACGGAGGACAATGTCTACGATATGATTGTCTGGCAGATCCCCCTGTGTATCATCGGGGCCAGGCTCTACTATGTGATCTTCTACCTGGATTTGTACCGGGATGCGGACGGCGGGCTCAACTGGGGCCGCATGGCTGCGGTCTGGGACGGGGGGCTGGCGATCTACGGGGGGATTATCACGGCCTTTTTTGTCCTGCTGGCCTTCTGCCGGAAGCGGAAACTGTCCTTCGGGGCCTTTGCGGACCTAGGGGTGATGGGCCTGTTTATCGGCCAGGCAGTGGGACGCTGGGGGAATTTCATGAACCGGGAGGCCTTCGGCGGGGAGACCACGCTGCCCTGGCGGATGCGGCTGTGGACCTCCGCCACGGAGTATATCGAGGTACACCCCACATTCCTGTACGAGAGCCTTTGGAACCTGGCAGGGCTGGCGCTGTTGTACTTCGCCATCTCAAAGGTCCGGACCTTTGACGGGGAGTGCGCCTGCTTCTATTTCATCTGGTACGGCCTGGGCAGGACCTGGATCGAGGGGCTGCGCACCGACAGCCTGTACCTGTTTGGCTGGACGCTGTTTGGCCAGCCTATCCGGGTTTCCCAGCTGTTGAGCGTGGCTCTGGCGGCAGCGGCCCTGGTGGTGCTGATCGTGAACAAGCAGCGGCATCCCCGCGGGCGGGCGGCGTTGTTCGTCACCAGACAGGCGGCTTTGGCGGCGGAGAAGAAGGAAAGTCCTGTAAGTGAAGAGAAATAACCATGGGCCCGGGCGGATTTCCGCCCGGGCCCATTCTGCTGTGATTCAGGAGTTCTGGCTCCCCAGGCCCGCGCCCTGCTGGAGGGTGTGGACCTTGCGTCCCTCGCTGTAGACGGCTTGGATGTGGCGTTTGTCCATGAGGTACACCGCCCGCTCAAAGCGTTCCGCCAAGCTCAGCGGCCGGGCGGGGGCAGGCATGGCGCTGTCGTCCACCACGATGGCATGGAGCTTGCAGCCGGCCTGGAAACCTGCGCCGCCGCCGAAATAGCGGTGCCCGGCAGTCGAGCCCAGATAGTAGGCCTCCGGCACGGTGAGGAAGGGCTCCCTTGTCTCCATCTGCCGGACCTTGGAGGCGCGGATGGACATGACAATGACCTTGCTCATGGCCAGCTGGTCCCCGCCGGCGATGTCGCTGCCCAGGGCTACCGTCACACCTTCCTCCACCAAGGTCCGCACCGGGGCTGTGCCGCTGCACAGGTTCATATTGGAGGCTGCACAGTGGACTGCCCACACCCCGGCCCGGGCCATGGCCGCACGTTCCTCCGGCCCGCTGTAGACACAGTGGGCCATGAGGGCGCCATCCTTCCACAGGCCGTATTTGGCGTAGGTCTCCCAGTACCGGCTGCAATCCGGGTGGAGCTCCCGGACCCAGGCGATTTCACTGACATTCTCCGACAGGTGGGACTGGACAGGCAGCTCCCGTTCCGCCGCCAGACGGCCCAGCTCCGCCAGCAGGCCGTCGGTGCAGGAGGGGGTAAAACGGGGGGTAAGGATGGGCTTGACGTGGGCGAAGCGGCAGCCGTCCAGCCAGCGCAGTGTCTCACGGATGGACTCGTCCGTGGACTCCTGGGCCGGGCCGCTGTGGCGGTCCATGTTCACCTTGCCCACATAGCCCGTCACTCCCGCCCGCTCCAGCTCGTCCATGAGGATCAGGGTGGCGTCCGTGTGCCGGGAGGAGAAGGCGCACACCCGGGTGGTGCCGGAGGTGATCAGATCCTCCGCCAGCTGTCGGTAGACCTGCCGGGCATAGGCGGTGTCTGAAAAGCGGGCCTCGGTGCGGAAGGTATACGCGTCCAGCCATTCCAGGAGCGGCAGGTCCATGCCCATGCCCAGCATGGGGTACTGGGGGGCGTGGAGGTGCATGTCCGCAAAGGAGGGCATAATGAGCGCGTCGCCCCAGTCCTCCGCTGGGCAGGCGGTGTACCGCTCCGGCAGGATCGGGTACAGTCCCTGGATGGCCCCGTCCTCCAGCACCAGGTACCCCCTGGGGACGGCCTCCAGTTTACCCCACTCCGGTGCATAGATAAAATTCCCCTGTAAAACCGTTGTCATGGCAGATGCTCCTCTCTCTATTTGAATGAAAAAAGCGTTCCTGGCCCGCCCGGCTGGGCTGGCCTGGAACACTCATAGCAGGGCCGAGGGGCGGCCCCGTAGAAACTTTCGCGCCATCTCCGCGAAATTATATGAGCGGCATCGCTTTCCTTATAGACAGTATAACAAATAGCGGGGCCTATTGCAAGGGGGCGGCGCGGGTTTTTCTCCCTTTTGCCGGCGGTGGGGAGCGGATAGACAGACCGTCCTGCATCCCCGGCGCAGGGGGATGCAGGACGGTACCCTGTATGGAGGTCAGCCTCTCAAAAGAAGCTCGCGGGCGGTCTCCTGGCCGTCCTTTTTGTAGATGCGGGGCACCCGCTTGCTGACAGCGCAGGTGAGCTCATAGGAGATGGTGCCTGCCAGCTTGGCGGCCTCGTTGACGGAGTTGTGTGGGCCGAAGATCTCCACCTCATCCCCCTCGCCCACCTGGGGCAGGCCGGTCAAATCGATCATGCACATATCCATGCAGATCCGGCCCGCGACGGGGGCGGTCCCATAGGGCGTCCACACCTGCCATTGGTTGGAGAGGACGCGGTGGAAACCGTCGGCGTAGCCGATGGGCAGCACGCCGATCCGGCTGGGGCGCCCGGTGCGGAAGGTGCGGCCATAGCTGACGGTGGTGTCGGGGTCATAGTCCTTGACCACGCCGATGACGGATTTGAGGGTCATCACCGGCTTCAGGCCCAACAGCTGGGCCTGATCTCCGATACCGTAGGTGATGATGCCAGGCCGGAACATGTCATGGGCGAACTGTGTGTAGCTGACTGTTGCGCCGCTGTTGGCGCAGTGGCAGACGGAGAAGGTGACGCCCCGCTCTGCCAGACGGCGAAGCATGGTTTCAAACCGCTCGTGCTGGAGCAGGGTGTAGTCCCGGCTGCTCTCAGAGTCCTCGTCGGATACTGAGAAGTGGGTGAAGGCCCCCTCCACATCCAGGCCCGGCAGCCCGCACACCCGGCAGATGGCCTCCAGGGATTGTTCAAAATGGCTCTCATCGCACTGGAAACCCAGCCGGGACATCCCAGTATCCAGCTTGATGTGGACTTTCATCCGCCCGCCCGCACGGATGGCCTCCTGGGAGAAGGCCATGGCGGAGGCCTCGCTCCATACAGCCTGGGTCACGCTGTTTTCTATGACGGCGGCGGTCTGGTCCGACGGCGTCAAGCCCAGCTGGAGGATGGGGAGATGGACCCCGGCCAGGCGCAGCTCCCTGGCCTCGTCGATGCTGGAGATGGCCAGATACGCCGCCCCCAGCTCCTCCAGGGTGCGGGATATTTGGATTGCGCCGTGGCCGTAGGCGTCCGCCTTGACCACACCCAAAAAGCGGGAGCGGGGTTCCATCTGGGCCCGCAGGGCCCGGTAGTTGTGGGCTAAGGCGTCCAGGTCGATCTCTGCCCAGGTTCTTTTTAAGGTACTTTCCATTGTATGATCACTCTTTTCTTTGGTATCGTTTACCGCTTATTCCTCGGCTGCCGCATAGGCCGCCGCTTCATCCGCTTCGGTCCAATCCATCTCCGTCTCTGCCTGACCATCCGTCTGTCCATCCGGCTGCGCTGCGGTACCGCTGTCCTTAGCCGTCAGCTCAAAGCGGGTCCAGGCGATCTCGAAGACCATTGTGCCGTCCGACGAGATCTCGCTGCGCAGGGGCAGCAGGGTCTGCTGGTCGTACCAGGTGGTGTAGAGCGTGCCCTCATCGTCCGGCAGGTCGCAGGCCAGCCGCAGGCAGGGCCGCTCGCCCAGGGTCTCCTCGCTGCGCTCCGTCACATATCCGGACGCGGCAGCCGTCATCAGCTTGGGCAGGGCCGCAACAGGGGAGATGGCGGCGGCGGAGTAGCCGCCTGCATCCAGGGAGATGTCCTCATAGCTGAGGGAGAGCGTCCCATCCGCCACAGTGGCGGAGATGCCGGCCAGGTTCGTCGGGGAGAGGACGGTGACAGTGCTCTTTGCCGGGGTGTAGTCGCATAAGAGCGTGTAGGTGCGCACCTCGTCCTCATAGTGGCAGGTGATGTCCGCCTCCATGACGGCGGACTCCACGGCGGCGTACTGGGCTTGCAGCTCGGCCGCCGGGTCTTTCTCCTCCCCGCCGCCGCAGGCGGTGAGCAGGAGCATCAGCATTGGTGCAAAAAGCAGGGCTTTTCGCACGATCCTTCCTCCTTGATCTTATTGGGCCAGCTCTTTGAATACGGCCGGCAGGCGTTCGACCAGGTCCAGCGGCGTCATGGCATACTCCGTCAGCTCCTGGCTGCACAGGTCCCCGGCCCGGCCATGGAGCCACACGGCGCACAGGGCCGCGTCGAAGGGGGAGGCCCCCTGTCCCACCAGGGACAGGATTATCCCCGCCAGTACATCGCCGCTGCCGCCCTTTGCCATGCCGCAATTCCCGGTGGGGTTGCAGAACCTGCGCCCATCCGGGTGGGCCACGATGGTCCCCGGCCCTTTGAGGACCAGTACGCAGCCGTGCTGCCGGGCAAAGTCCGCCGCCGCCTGCTCCCGGCCATGGGCGAGGCTGCCGCCCAGGCGGAGGAATTCCCCCTCATGGGGCGTCAGGACTGTTCCTCCCAGTTTGCGCAGCTGGCCGCCCAGCACATCTATATGCGCCGAAACAGCGTTTATGCCGTCCGCATCCAGCACAACCGGGCAGGGGAGATCCGCCAGCAGGCGGCAGACAGCCTGTTCGGTCTCTGCCGCCCGGCCGAGGCCCGGCCCGAGCAGAACCGCATCGCAGGCGGCGGCCCGTTCCAGCAGGTTCCCGTATTCTGCCGGGACCGGGTGGGCCATGGAGAGGGCGCACCGTGCGGCCACGATGGGGTAGACCTCCTCCGGCACGCCTACGAATACCAGGCCGCTGCCGCAGCGCACCGCCGCCTCTCCGGCGTATACCGGAGCGCCGGTGTAGCCCACGCAGCCGCCATAGATGTAGACCCTGCCGAAGTCCCCCTTGTGGCCGTCCGGCCTGCGCCTGGGCAGCAGGCGGCGGACAAGGCTGGCCGTGATCTGCTCCATAGGCATCCCTCCTGCCTGTTTTTGTTGCGTATAGTGTACCACAGCAGCCACAGGTTGTCACCGGGGCTGCCGCGATTTTTTTAGGAAATTTCGGAGCAGGGGAGGGGAGAAGGATTGTTTCCCTGCATTTTCCCCTTTTTTGTAAAAAAACGCTTGCAATTTGGAGAAGGGCGTGCTATACTGGCCAAAGACTTGACGGTGAAAGCCGGAGACAGGCCAATTGAAGAGGAAAGAGGTGAACAAGAGCAATGAAGGAAGGTATCCATCCCAATTATCAGCAGACTACGATCAAATGCGCCTGCGGTAATGTA
>JAAWKB010000018.1 GCA_022797115.1 Oscillospiraceae bacterium | reverse complement strand
GGCTGCCCATGGGCAGCCGGCCTCTCCAGTGTGTCAAAAAACCTGCGCTTCACAAAAATCCATTATGGGCCAAAGCCCAGGACAGCCGCTTATTTCAGCTCCGGCCAGTATTCCTTGTTCGCCTCGATCATCTCGTCAAGGACCTCCTTGGCCACCTTCATGCTGGGGACAGTCTTGTTGAGGGTGAATGCCTGGAGCACCTTCTCATAGCTGCCCTCAATGCAGCCCTCGACCAGCAGCTTTTCGCAGTTGAGCTGCTGCATCATCAGGCCCTGCTGGAACAGGGGGATGGGGTTCTGGGTAATGACCTCGGGGCCGTTCTTGCCGATATAGGCCGGCACCTCCACCATAGCGTCGTAGGGCATATTGGGCAGTGCGCCGCGGTTCTCGGTGATGACCAGGAAACGGGCCTTGGTGTCGTTTTTCAAGGCAACAGCCAGATCCGCAATCCAGTCGCCGTGGCTGCCGGCGTAGAACACATTCTCATCCACAACGCCCGTCTCCAGGTAGCGGTCGATGCCCTCGAAGAGGTTCTTTTCCCGGGACTCCATGACCTCGTTGGCCCGGGTGTGGGTGGGATCGGAGTGCTCAACGAACTCCTTCTGCTGGAGGTAGTAGTTCAGGTACGTGTTGGGCAGAGTGTCGGGGAAGTTCTGCATGATCTCATAGACGCCCTTCCACACATAGTACCAGCTGCCCTTGGCATGGCGGTTGACGCCCTTGCTGGGCAGGGCGGCCTTGTTGGCCTGGAGGAATGCCTCGGGCATCAGGATCTCGTTCTCCATGATATAGTCGCGCAGGGCAGGCATGATGTCCTTGCCGTTGTGCTCAATGGAGGTAAACCAGCCGAAGTGGTTCAGGCCGTAGTAGTCGTAAACGATCTCCTTCTTGTTCTTGATGCCCATGGCCGCAGCCACCATGTCGATAATGGCGATGGGCATGTCACAGATGTTGATGATCCGTGCGTTGGGCCGCAGGCGGCGGCAGGCCTCGGAGACAATGGCTGCGGGGTTGGAGTAGTTGAGTATCCAGTGGTCGGGCTTGGCGTACTTCTCCGCGTCGTCAATGACCTTCATCATGGGGAAGATCGTGCGCATCCCGTAGGCCATGCCGCCGCAGCCGCAGGTCTCCTGGCCCACGCAGCCGTGGCGCAGGGAAATCTTCTCATCCTGCTCGCGCATGGCGTACTTGCCCACCCGCATCTGGGCGAAGATGAAGGAGGCGTCCTTGTAGGCGGTCTCCACATCCGTGGTCACGGTCAGCTTGATGTCGCATTTCAGCTCCTGGTGGAGAATCCAGTCCACCACTACGCCAACCTTGTCCTGCCGCTCCTTGTCGATATCAAAGAGGCGAACCTCGGTTACGCCCAGGTCCTCCCGGCGAAGGGCGATGGATTTGACAATGCCAGGGGTAAAGGTACTGCCGCCGCCAACTAACGTAATAATCATACTTTCCATTCCTTTCTCACATCATAGTTGTTGTTCCGGATTTCCTTGGGATCAGAGCTTGGCAAGCTGCTCCTCCACGGCGCGGCGCACGTCCGCCACCTGGAGGCCGTAGATAATCTGGATATCGTTCCCCTTCTTGACAATCCCACGGTTGACTGTCTTGTTGATGAGGGCCTCCTGGAGAAGGGAGGGGTCCTTCAAGGACACGCGCAGGCGGGTGATGCAGTTCTCCACTGTGACGATATTGGCCTTGCCGCCCAGGCCCTCGATGATGTCCATGGCGGTGCCGCCGCCGTCCAGCGTACCTGCGCCGGCGGGGGCCGCCTTCTTCGCCGCGCCCTGACTGGGCTGCTGGTCCGCCTGGACCTGCGCGGCTGCTTCGCCGGCGGGCAGGGGGTCGCCCTCGCGGCCGGGGGTGTGGTAGCGGAACTTCTTAATCAGGGCGGTGAACACCACAAAGTATACCAGAGCCTGGAGCGCACCCATGACGAACATCATGGGAACATTGTGGCCCTTGCTGGCGTTGGCGATATTGGTGACAATGCTGGCCAGCAGGTTGCCGTTCCACAGGGCGACGATGTCAAACACCTTCAGCATGGCGATGAAGAGGCCCGCGATGACGGCGTGGATGGCATAGAGCAGGGGAGCGGCAAAGATAAACATGAAGTCAATGGGCTCGGTGATGCCGGCAAGGGACGCAGTGACCACCAGGGGGATGATGGTGGAGGCGGTCTTCTTGCGGTTTTCGGGGTAGGCGGTGTAGATGAAGGCACCGCCGATGCCGATATAGCCGAACATCTTGGTAAAGCCGATGGCCATGTAATAGATGCTCTCAGAGAACCGCTCTACCGGCATGTTCATCTCGGCCATGACAATGGGGTAAGCGCCGGCAATTGCCGTATCGCCCATTGTCAGCACACCGCCCAGGTCGGAGAATTGGAACGGCGTATAGACCAGGTGGTGCAGGCCGGTGGGCAGGAGGAACCGCTCCAGGAACCCGTAGAGGAACAGCCCGAAGGCCCCCGTCTCCTTGATGACGCCGCCCAGGGCGCTGATCCAGCCCTGTACTACGGGCCAGGCCGCATTGGTGATCAGGGCGAAGAGGATCGCCACCAGCACCAGGCACATAAAGGAGAAGTTTGCGCCGGAATAGATCTGCATTGCACCCTTGAATCGCTTTTGGAAGGTGCGGTTAAAGACGTAGCCCACAATACAGCCCAGGATGATGCCGCCGAACACGCCCATATCCACGCACTGGATGCCCAGGATCTTGGCCTGGCCGGTGCCGAACAGGCCCAGCATGGGCTGCTCCTCGGCCAGCCCGCCGGTGAGGCTGAGCAGGGTGTTGGAGCTGACGAGGTACATCAGGTAGGTCATGAACCCGATCAGGGCGGCCCTGTGCTTGTCGTTCTTCGCCAGAGCGGCAGGCAGGCCGATGACGAAGACGACGCTCAGGTTGTTGATGATGGCCATCACAGCGTTGTAGAGCGTCTGCCCGAACATCTGGATGGGGCCCCACTTGAGGAAGGGCAGCAGGCCGGTAATGGTGCTGTTGGTCAGCAGCACGCCGACGACAATCAGGATGCCCGCAGCGGACAGGTACATCAGCGGCTGTACCATCGCCTTGGCGAACTTTTCCAGTGCGCCCATGACTTTGTCTTTCATTTTGTTTGGTATCTCCTTCCATAATATAGTTTTCGGGGGAATGCCAATCTATTTCAACACGGGACCGCAGGGCGGGCCGTGGAGGGCTTGTCAGAAGCCCTTGGTCAGATGCACCAGGAGGTAGAACTTCTCCTGCTGGTTGAGTGCGTACCCGAAGGCGCTGCGGCAGTACTCGTCCAGCCGCGCCAGGCACTCCCGGTTCTTAGGATGGTAGTCAATGAGCATTTCATACATCCCGCCCATCCCCTCATCCTCCCAGCTGCTGTTCTGGAAAATGCGCTGCGCCAGGAATTTCAGGTGGGTAATGAGCCGCATGGTGTCGATATTTTCACTGTCAAGCGTCACGTTATAGGTCTCCTTGATGATATCCAGCGTCCCCTTGACGAACTTCAGGATATCGTAGGCCGCGTTCTGGTCCACGGAGATCGCGATCAGGTGCAGGGCGATATACCCCGCCTCGTCATCCGGCAGCGTCACGCCGCAGCACTCCCGGATAATGCCCAGCGAGCGCAGGCCCAGCGCATACTCCCGCCGGTAGAGCAGCTGCGTCTCGCTCAGCAGCAGGTTGGGCAGGGCCAGGCCGCTGCTCTGCCGCTCGATGGCGAAGCTGATGTGGTCAATCAGGGAGATCGTGGCCTGGTTGCTCAGGCTGAAGCCGTCCTGCTCCGCCATAGCGATGATCCGCTCGGCCGCCTCCATCACATCCGGGCGCACATCCTGGAGCATCTGGAGGAACTTGGTCTGCATCTCGTTTTGCACATAGTAGACCTTCTCAATCAGGCGCTCGCTGATCACGTCGCCAGGGCGCTTGTTAAAGCCAATCCCCTTCCCCAGCACAATGGCCTCCCGCCCGTCCGGCATCACGGTGGAGACCGCGTTGTTATTAAAAACTTTAATCGACCGCACAACAAACCCCTCTTTATAATATTACTTCCGAACTGAAAGATAGGAAGTAATATTGCCATGTTTTTCGGCTGCCGCCGCAAGCGGCGGCGAGAAAAACGGCTTTCATCCAATGTATTATTTCCGAACTTTAAGTCCGGAAATAATACCACACAGCAAAAAAGGGCATGAATTCAAAAATGGTATGCCCATTTGTGAACTCATGCCTGATTGAACAGTAACACGAAAATAATTTAAATATTTTTTACGGCATTATTATATAGAGGCCGCGCAAAAATGTCAATCCGTATAAAATAACAATCTTTAAGCGGTAAAATTGTATACTTTATCCAATTGAAAGTCGGAATACCGTGCGCCTACGCCTCCGCCGGGGCTCCATCCCGGCGCAGGAGCAGGAACACTGTCAGCAGCAGGGCGCACCCGCCGAAGAGCAGGAGGCGGCCCGGACGGTCCAACGCGTCGGCCAGCGCGGTCAGGCACAGCAGCACCGCCAGATCCGCCGTGCGCACAAAGGCCCGCGGGGTGCTCTCCCGGCGCAAAAACCCGGCCAGCTGGGAAAAGGCGTAGGCCACCAGGGCCGCCGCCAGCACCGGCACATAGAAGCGGGCCAGCACCGGGTTGCTCTCCTCCGGCAGGTAGATGGCCAGCACAAGGAACACCGCGAAGAACATGGCCGGCAGGGCATAGAACACAGAGGCATCCCCATTGGCCCGCACCTGCCGGAGCAGCAGCAGGAGGCCCGCGCCTGCGGCCACCGCCAGCAGGCCGGCCGTCATGGCTGCAATCCCCCGCTGGGGCAGCGCCCCCAGCAGCAGCAGTACGCCGCCAACCGCCAGCAGGAAACAGCCGGCCACCAGTACCGGCATCTCCCGCCCCGGCGGGGTAAACTGGCTGGCGAAGTCCACCCGCTCCCCGCTCTGGCGGAAACTGAGCGCCAGCTCTGCCACAGCGCATACCACCAGGGCGATTGCCAGCACCGTACCCGGCATGGAGGGGAGGGAGAGGCCCGTCTCCGGATCAAAGCCGGTCCGGTTCTGGGCCAGGCGGAGGGCAAACAGCAGCAGGCCCTGGACCCAGAGGCGTCCAGCCCTCTGCCAAAAAATCTTATGCATCCAAAAAGCACACCCTTTCACGGGAAAATATGTTCACCGGACAGTATAGCACGTCCTGGCGGATTTGTCATCATTTTTTGGACAAGCGGTGCATAAGCTGTTGGGGAGCGGGGCGGCAGGCCGTCCTGTGATCTGCGGAGGGAGGCGCCATCCATGGGAAAACACATTGCTTGTTCGCTGTTTTTGATCTTTCTGCTCTTTTTCCTGCCCTGGCTGTGGGGGGAGCCCTCCCTCGCCCTGGAGCCGGAGGGGGAGGACATCCCCCCTGCGGCGGACCGCCCCGCCCCCCCGGAGGACCCTGCGCCCCCCCAGCCGGCCGGGGATGCCGACGCAGGGATGGCCCTCAATGTCCTGGTGGGCGGCAAGCTCCAACAGATGGACATGGGGACCTACCTGCTGGGCGTGGTGCGTGCGGAGATGCCCGCCTCCTTTGAGGTGGAAGCATTAAAGGCCCAGGCCGTTGCGGCCCGGACCTATACCTTATATAAAATGGCCAACGGCGGCAGCGCCAACCATCCGGAGGCGGACGCCTGCGACGACATCACCTGCTGCCAAGCCTATAAGGGCTATGAGGAGGCCGCCGCCGGATGGGGGGAGCAGGCGGCGGCCTATGAAGCCAAGCTGCGTCAGGCTGTAGCGGAGACGGACGGGGAGTGCATCCTCTACGGGGGAAAGCCGGTGCTGGCGGTATTCCATTCCTCCTCCGCCGGGGCGACCCAGGACGCCGCCAATGTGTGGAGCGCCAGCCTGCCCTACCTCCAGAGCGTGGAGACGCCGGAGGATGGTGAGACCGTGCCCAACTATCAATCCACTGCCAGCTTCCAGGCGGCTGAACTGAAGGGGCGGCTGGCAGAGGCCCTGCCGGAGGCCAACCTCGGCGGCAGTCCCTCCAATTGGTTTACCAATATCCAGCAGCAGCCCAACGGCACCGTGACGTCCCTGGATGTGGGGGGCGTGGAGGTGGGCGGCAACCGGCTGCGTACCATTTTGGATCTGCGCAGCGCCTGCTTTACCATCTCCTTCGAGGGGGATCTTGTTACCTTCTCCGTCACTGGCTACGGCCACGGCGTGGGCATGAGCCAATATGGGGCCAACACCCTGGCCGCCGGCGGGATGGGCTATCAGGACATCCTCACCTGGTACTACACGGACGCCACGGTGGCTGCCTATACGCCGCCGGAGCGGTAGTCACCCTTTTTCCGGAGAGGGAACGGATCAAACAGGGCTTTTACACGGAATGCTTGGGGGCGCGGAGCCCCGGGGCTGTCCCGTCAGCTGCCGCCGCCCCACCGGCTGGGCTGGGTATCGCAGATGCCGCTCCACTGGCAGGCGCCGCAGATCTCCCTGCGCAGGCCGGGGGTCAGGATACGGGCCTGGACAAGGCGGGTGAACGCGCCGAAGGGGAGCTCGTCCCCCTCCGTCAGGCCGCACAGGGACAGGACCGCTTCATCGTATCCGGCCACCTGGGCCGGCTTGTCGCAGACATCCCCGCTGTTGTTGGGGCAGGCGGCGCATACCGCGTCCACGCCCACCGTCAGGCGCACGGGGCTCTCCGGCGTCAGCCCCTCCAGCAGATGCCCCATGTGGGCGGTAAAACCGCCGCTGTAGCCGCGCCCGATGAAATAGGCCATACACATGCCGTGATGGGGGCGCAGGGGCAGGGCCTTACCTGACATGGCGGCGCAGCTGGGCGGTCAGGGTGAGGGCCAGGCCGATCTTCACCAGATCCGGCACAATGAAGGGGACTACGCACCACCCCAGCACTGCCGCCAGGGTGACAGCCCCGGTGGTCCGGGCGTAGACCCACATAAACCAGACGGAGCCGAAGGCGTAGCAGACCAGCAGGCCCAGCACCATGGACACGCCCAGCACCCAAAGGCCCGTCCCCAGGAACCGCTCCATAGCCCACATGAGCAGGGCGGCAAACAGGAACCCGATGATGTATCCCCCGGTTGTGCCCAGCAAAATGCTGGGCCCGCCGGTGAAGCCGGCGAAGACCGGCGCGCCCACAGCCCCCAGCAGGATAAACGCCAGGACGGCCAGGGTCCCCCGCTTGCCGCCCAGGATGCCCACGGCCAGGAATACCGCCATGGTCTGGAGGGTGAAAGGGACGGTGGTGGGGATGGAAATCCAGGAGCAGACGGCCATCAGGGCGGTAAATACCCCGATATAGGCCAGATCCCGGGTGCGAAGTCGTGCTGTGGTCAGTTCCATAGCTGCGGCTCTCCTTTTTTGTGTTGGATTTTGTTGGCTGGGATTGCTCCCCACTCTATCACAGTGCGCTCCTATTGTCAACTGGTTTATTTTATATGGTTTACAATCAACCGGGCAGGCCGGCGCATTTTCATCACATGCGCCTGGAAATTTTTCTGGAAAAGTTAAAATATTGTCAAGGTTGCGGGTTGAAATGCACACAAAGTTGTAATACAATAAGCAGGCTGATTTTTTATGAATATACAGGCCTAGGGAAAGAGGTTATTTACTTGAGAAACGAGAAATTAAGGAATGTCGCCATCATCGCCCACGTCGACCACGGCAAGACCACCCTGGTGGACGAGATGCTCAAGCAGGGCGGCGTCTACCGGGAAAACCAGGAGGTTGTGGACCGGGTCATGGACTCCGGCGACCTGGAGCGGGAGCGCGGGATCACCATCCTGGCAAAAAACACCGCCATCCAATACGGCGACACCAAAATCAACATTGTCGACACGCCGGGCCACGCCGACTTTGGCGGCGAGGTGGAGCGGATTTTAAAGATGGTCAACGGCGTAATCCTGCTGGTGGACGCCGCCGAGGGCCCCATGCCCCAGACCCGGTTCGTGCTGAGCAAGGCGCTGGAGCTGGGCCACCGTGTCATCGTGGTGGTCAACAAGATCGACCGCCCGGACCAGCGCGTCCACGAGGTTATTGACGAGTGCCTGGAGCTGCTGATGGACCTGGACGCCACGGACGAGCAGCTGGACAGCCCCATGCTCTTCTGTTCCGCCCGGCGGGGGATCTGCTCCTACCACCCGGGGGATCTCGGCACGGATCTCAAGCCCCTCTTTGAGACCATCCTGCAATATATCCCCGCCCCGGAGGCGGACGTGGAGCAGCCCTTCCAGATGCTGGTCAGCTCCATTGACTACAACGAGTTTGTCGGCCGCATCGCCATCGGCCGCATTGAGCGGGGGACCATCCGCCAGAACCAGGAGATTGCGGTGTGCAACTACCACGCCCCGGACGCGGCCCCCAAGAAAGCCAAGGCGGTGAGCATCTATGAGTTTGACGGCCTGGCCCGCAAGGCGGTGACGGAGTCCTCCGCCGGCAACATCATCGCCATGAGCGGCATCGGTGACATCACCATTGGCGACAGCATCTGCGCCGTGTCCGCGCCGGAGCCCCTGCCCTTTGTGCAGATCTCCGCCCCTACTATGGAGATGACCTTCTCCATCAACGACTCCCCCTTCTGCGGCCGGGAGGGCAAGTTTGTCACCTCCCGCCAGATCCGTGACCGCCTGTTCCGGGAGACACTCAAGGACGTGTCCCTGCGGATCAGCGAGCTGGAGGGGGCTACCGACGCTTTCAACGTGGCGGGCCGGGGAGAGATGCACCTGTCCATCCTCATTGAGACCATGCGCCGGGAGGGGTATGAGTTCCAGGTCTCCCCGCCCCGCGTGCTCTACCAGGAGATCGACGGCCAGCACTGTGAGCCCATCGAGCGGCTGGTGGCGGATGTGCCCTCCGACAGTGTGGGCGCGGTCATCGAGAAGCTGGGCTCCCGCAAGGCCGACCTGGTGGAGATGAACCCGGTGGGCGAGCGGATGAAGCTGGAGTTCCTGGTCCCTGCCCGGGGCCTGTTCGGCTACCGCAACGAGTTCTTGACCGATACCCGCGGCGAGGGCATCATGGCCTCCGTCTTTGACAGCTACGCCCCCTACAAGGGCGACCTCAGCCGCCGGAATACCGGCTCCCTCATCGCCTTTGAGACTGGCGAGTCCATCACCTACGGCCTGTTCAACGCCCAGGAGCGTGGCGCGCTGTTCATCGGCGCAGGTGTGCCGGTGTATGCCGGGATGGTGGTTGGCGTCAGCCCCAAGCAGGAGGACATCACCGTCAATGTCTGTAAAAAGAAGCAGCTGACCAACATGCGGGCCAGCGGCAGCGACGAGGCCCTGCGCCTGGTGCCCCACCGGCAGCTGAGCCTGGAGCAATGCCTGGAGTTCCTGGCGGACGACGAGCTGCTGGAGGTGACGCCCAAGAGCCTGCGCATCCGCAAGCGGATTCTGGACCATGAGAAGCGGATGAAGGCCCTCAAGGGCGGGAAGAAGTAACGAAACGGCAAAAAAGAGGCGAGGGAAAACAGAGCGCGGCATAGCCAAACAGGCTGTGCCGCGCCCCTTTTGCCCACCCCAGGGCGGGGAAATCCCTCCCAATGCGGTGAATTTACAAATTGTTCAAATTGAAAGGCACAAACTGTATTGACAGGATGAAACAATGGTGATACACTGCCTTTAGCACTCGAGGCAAAGGAGTGCTAAAGGAGACGAGGACATGGAATTGACCGCCCGCAAGAAGCAAATACTAAAGGTTGTCACCGAGCGGTATATCGACACGGCTGAGCCGGTCAGCTCCAAGTTCATCGCCCAGGCCATGGGCGGCTCGGTCAGCTCCGCCACCATCCGCAACGAGCTGGCGGACCTGGTGGAGCTGGGCTATCTGGAGCAGCCCCACACCTCGGCGGGCCGGGTGCCCTCCCCCAAGGGCTACCGGCTGTACGTCAACGAGCTGATGGAACGGCGGGCTGTGTCGGAGCAGGAGGCGGCAGAGATCAACGCGGCCCTGGGCGGGCAGATGCGGGAGCTGGACGCCGTCATCGCCCAGGCAGGCCGGGCGGCAGCCTCCATTGTCAGCTATCCCGCCTATGCGGTGGCAGAGGGCAAGAACAGCGTCACGGTCCGGCGCTACGACCTCCTGCCGGTGGACGGGGAGAGCTTTATCGCTGTGGTGATGACCAACGACAGCCGCGTGAAAAGCCAGCTGCTGCGCACCCAGCTGCCTGTCACAGCAGAGCACCTGCAAGCCCTTGCCAACCTGCTTAACACCCATTTCACGGGCGTGCAGGTGGAGAAGCTGGGGGAGAAGCTGATGGGACTGACCAGCCAGCTGCCGGCGGAGATGTTCATGTCCCTGTCCCAGGCCATCGAGTACGCTGCGGCGGTCATCGACAGCAGCGCCCGCAGCCAGGTGTATACCACCGGGCAGACCCAGCTGCTCAAGCAGCCGGAGTTTCAGGACCTGAGCCGGGCCAACGAGCTGATGAGCCTGCTGACCGACCAGAAGAACGACCTGCCGGTGCTGGATGAAAACACCCCCATGCAGATCCTGATTGGCCCTGAGAATGTCAACGAGGCCCTCAAGGACGCCAGCGTGGTGGTGGCCAGCTACGATATTGGCGAGAACATGCGCGGGCTCATCGGCGTGGTGGGCCCCACCCGGATGGACTACGCCGCCGTGGCCGCACGGCTGAGCTACTTTGCCGAGAGCTTGACAAAAATGTTTGGTAAAAACAACCAGTTACCCCCGAAGGAGGACAATAGATCGTGAGTAAAAAAGAGAACCCCTCCCCGATGGAGGAGCAGGAGGCCGCGCAGGCCGCTGAAGCGGCGGAGGAGACGGCGGAGGCTGAGACCTTCACCCTCACCAAGGAGCAGATGGAGAAAATGGAGGCCCTGGCCGGCCAGCTGGCCACCCTCAATGACCAGCACCTGCGCCTGGCAGCGGAGTACGACAACTACCGCAAGCGCACCACCAAGGAGAAGGAGGGCATCTATCAGGACGCCAAGCTGGACACCATCGCCAAATTCCTGGAGGTCTACGACAACCTGGAGCGGGCAGTGGCCCAGTCCGGGGATGAGGAAAACGTCCACAAGAAGGGGATGGAGATGATCTTCCATCAGCTGGTGGGTGTGCTGGAGAAGATGGGCGTGACCATTGTGGACCCCATGGGCCAGAGCTTTGACCCCGAGCGGCACAGCGCGGTCATGCACATCGAGAGCGATGAGCTGGGCGAGAGCATCGTGAGCCAGGTGTTCCAGAAGGGGTTCCTTCTGGGGGAAAAGGTGATCCGCTTCGCCGCAGTCCAGGTCGCCAACTGAATTTGTTAAAAATTATTTTCTAATAGTAGGAGGACAATTTGTATGTCTAAGGTTATCGGTATCGATTTGGGAACCACCAATTCCTGTGTTGCCGTCATGGAGGGCGGCGAATCCGTTGTCATCGCCAACGCGGAGGGCAACCGGACCACCCCGTCCGTGGTGGCCTTCTCCAAGACCGGCGAGCGCATGGTGGGCCAGGTCGCCAAGCGCCAGGCCATCACCAACCCTGACCGCACCATCTCCTCCATCAAGCGCGAGATGGGCTCCGACCACCGGGTGGGGATTGACGGCAAGAACTACACCCCCCAGGAGATCAGCGCCATGATCCTCCAGAAGCTGAAGGCGGACGCCGAGGGCTATCTGGGACAGACCATCACCGAGGCGGTCATCACCGTCCCCGCCTACTTCACCGACTCCCAGCGCCAGGCCACCAAGGACGCGGGCAAGATTGCCGGCCTGGAGGTCAAGCGCATCATCAACGAGCCCACCGCCGCGGCCCTGGCCTATGGCCTGGACAAGGAGAACGCCCAGAAGATCATGGTCTACGACCTGGGCGGCGGCACCTTTGACGTGTCCATCCTGGACATTGACGACGGCGTGATTGAGGTGCTGGCTACGGCGGGCAACAACCGCCTGGGCGGCGACGACTTCGACGAGTGCGTGATGAAATATCTGGTGGCCGAGTTCAAGAAGGCCGAGGGCATCGACCTGAGCGGCGACAAGGTCGCCATGCAGCGGCTGAAGGAGGCCGCCGAGAAGGCCAAGATTGAGCTGAGCGGCGTGACCACCTCCAACATCAACCTGCCCTATATCACCGCCGACGCCACCGGACCCAAACACCTGGATGTGACCCTCACCCGGGCGAAGTTCAACGAGCTGACCGCCCATCTGGTGGAGGCCACCATGGGCCCCGTGCGCCAGGCCATGAGCGACGCCGGCCTCAACGGCAGCGAGATTGCCAAGGTGCTGCTGGTGGGCGGTTCCAGCCGCATCCCCGCCGTGCAGGACGCGGTGAAGAATATCACCGGCAAGGACGGCTTCAAGGGCATCAACCCCGACGAGTGCGTGGCCAAGGGCGCGGCCATCCAGGCCGGCGTGCTCACCGGCGATGTGAAGGGCCTGCTGCTGCTGGATGTCACCCCCCTGAGCCTGGGCATTGAGACCATGGGCGGCGTGTGCACCCGCCTCATTGAGCGCAATACCACCATTCCCGCCAAGAAGAGCCAGATCTTCTCCACCGCCGCGGACAACCAGACCTCCGTGGAGGTCAACGTCCTCCAGGGCGAGCGGGAGATGGCCGCGGCCAACAAGAGCCTGGGCCGCTTCCACCTGGACGGCATCGCCCCGGCCCGGCGCGGCGTGCCCCAGATCGAGGTCACATTCGACATCGATGCCAACGGCATTGTGAACGTCTCCGCCAAGGACATGGGCACCGGCCGTGAGCAGCATATCACCATCACCTCCTCCTCCAACATGTCCAAGGAGGACATTGAGCGGGCGGTGAAGGAGGCGGAGCAGTACGCCGCCGAGGACGCCCGGATCAAGGAGTCCGTAGAGACCCGCAACGCCGCCGACCAGATGGTCTATCAGGCGGAGAAGACCCTGGGCGAGATGGGCGACAAGATCCCCGAGGGCGAAAAGGCCCCCGTCCAGGCTGCCATTGAGAAGCTGAAGGAGACCCTCAAGGGCGACGACACCGCCGCCATCAAGGCGGACACCGAGGCCCTCCAGCAGGCGTTCTACGCAGTCAGCGAGAAGCTCTACCAGCAGGCGGGCGGCCCCCAGGCCGGCCCCGATATGGGCGCGCAGCCCGGCGGCGACCAGGGCGGCCAGCAGTACTACGACGCCGATTATAAGGTTGTCGACGAGGACGGCCAGAACAAGTAAACGACCTCTATGCGGGGCCGCCGCAGGCGGCTCCGCATAGCCCTGTATTTTCCCGGCCCGCATCGCGGCGGGCATGGGACGGAGAGGAGGAGCGAGGGGCGCGGACCGTTTCCGCCTGCGGCGGAACCGGCGCGGCCCCTGCGACGGAAGTATGGCAGATCAAAAGAGGGACTACTATGAGGTCCTGGGCGTCCAGAAGGGCGCGTCAGACACAGAGATCAAAAAGGCATACCGGAAGCTGGCCAAGGAGAACCATCCGGATCTGAATCCCGGGGATCAGGGGGCTGAGGCCCGCTTCAAAGAGATCAACGAGGCATATGAGATCCTCAGCGACAAAGACAAGCGCACCCGCTACGACCAGTTCGGCTTCGCTGGGGTCGACCCCAGCTACGGAGGGGGCGGCTATGGCGGCGGCGGATTCGACGGCAGCTTCGACTTCGGGGATCTGGGGGACATTTTCGGCAGCTTCTTCGGCGGCGGGTTCGGCGGCGCGTCCAGGAGCCGCAGCGGCCCCCAGCGGGGCGAGAGCCTGCGCACCAGCCTGTCCATCACCTTTGAGGAGGCGGCCTTCGGCTGCGAGAAGGAAATCAATCTGGAACGGGTGGAGTCATGCGACACCTGCGGCGGCTCCGGCGCAGCGCCGGGTACCACCCCGGAGACCTGCTCCAACTGCGGCGGTACCGGTACCGTCCAGCAGCGCCGCCAGACGCCTATGGGCGTCTTCGCCACCACCAGCCCCTGCCCCCGCTGCGGCGGCAAGGGGAAGATGATCAGCTCCCCCTGCAAGAGCTGCAATGGTACCGGCCAGGTGCGCAAGCGCAAGACCATCAAGGTCTCCATCCCCGCCGGGATTGACAACGGGCAGATCATCTCCCTGCGTGGCCAGGGCAACGCGGGGAAGAATGGCGGGCCCTCCGGGGACCTCCAGATCATCATCAGCGTGCAGTCCCACCCCCTGTTCCGCAGGGACGGTACCAACGTCTACTGTGACGCACCGATCACCTTCACCCAGGCGGTGCTGGGCGGCGAGCTGGAGATCCCCACCATCGACGGTAAGGTAAAGTATGAAATCCCCGAGGGCACCCAGACTGGTACAACCGTCCGCCTGCGGGGCAAGGGGATTCCCAACGTCAACGGCCGCGGGCGCGGCGACCAGTTCGTCACCGTACACATCGAGACCCCCCGGAACCTGAGCCGGGAGCAGAAGGAGGCCCTGCGCAAGTTCAGCGAGAGCCTGAAGGAACACAACTACAAGGAGCGCAAGAGCTTTTTTGAGAAGTTCAAAAAATAATACGTGTGGAGAGGGAGAGAGGCTATGAACATCGCAATTGCATCCGACCACGGCGGCTATGATCTGAAAATGGACCTGTCCGCCTGGCTGCGGGAGCAGGGCCACCAGGTGGAGGACTTCGGCTGCCCGGACAAGAGCAGCTGCGACTACGCGGACTTTGCGGAGCCCGCCGCCCGGGCGGTGGCGGAGGGCCGGTGTGAGCGGGGCATTGTGATCTGCACCACCGGCATCGGCGTATCCATCACCGCCAACAAGGTCGATGGCATCCGCTGCGCCCTGTGCAGCGAGCCGTGGAGCGCGGAGATGACCCGCCGCCACAACAATGCCAACGTCCTGGCCCTGGGGGCCGGGGTGGTGGGCCCCCTGATGGCCCGGCAGGTGGTGGAGGCGTTCCTCACCCACGATTTTGAGGGCGGACGGCACCAGCGGCGGATCGACAAGATCTCGGCCCTGGAAAACCGGTGAGCGAGAGCAAGGCCGGCGCGGGACATCCGCGCCGGCCTTGATTGTATTTTGTGTTTATTCGACAATCTAATACAAAATGTAATTACATCAACCAGGATAACTGTTCTTTTTGATTCTTTTACTTCCAAGAAAAAGAATGTTCACCGGCCACATAGCGGGCATGTCCTCCACGAAGCTGACAAACCCGTCCAGCTTTACCCGGTGTCCCCCTTTTTCTTTGCCCGGCGGGGCTTTTTCGCCGGCAGCGCCGCGCATGTCACCCGCACCAGCTCATCCAGTGTGCCCCGGTCCTCCACGTCCGGCTGGAACATCTCTGCGCCGCCCTCATAGGGGATGCCCCGGGGGCAGTCCGGTACCAGCGCCTCCCCTGCGGGCGTGATCTTCACCAGCGCCCGGTCGTTGCAGACCGCGCCAAAGTAGACCCCGTTGCAGTACAGGCCGTACTCACCGAACATCCGCCGGTAGGTGATGGTTCCCGCCCCGGCCATCTGCTCCGCCACAAACTCTACATAGCTGATGTTAGACGCCACGCTGCGCCTCCTCCTGCCATTTCCCGCACTGGACAATCCGCGCCCCTCCGTCCCCCTGCTTCGGGTCGTGGGCAAACTGATGCAGCTGCTCGCAGGGGAAGTCCGGGCACTGGCCGCAGTGCGCGTGGGCACGCCCCTCGCAGCAGGATTTCACCGGGCACTGGTCGCCCCAGAAGGGCTTGTCGATGGCTGTGCAGCCATTGCAGCCCATGCTCTCCTTGAACTGGCAGCTGCCGCAGAGGATACCGCATCTGGATTCAATCATTGTCTGTTCTCCTTTCCGTATGCCACCGGCCGTCCCCGCTCCAAGAGGCCGGCGAATGGCATGGACCCGATCCGGAAACCGCCCCCTCTTCACGATACTGCTTAGGGCATGTTTGAAATCGGTCATTCTGTCATGTATCAAACAAGCCCTACTATACGCCATCAAATAGGACATCTAACTGTCATATTTCTCCCAAATTTTTTTTGCCAGCGTCCGCAGCTCCTCCCGCAGCTCCACCGGCTCCAGGATCTCCGCCGCCTCCCCGAAGGTCAGCACCCACCGCAGCAGCTTCTCCCGTCCAGGGAAACCCCGGCGGAAGAGCAGGGACCCGTCCGGGGCTTGGATGAAGCTCTCCGCGCCGTACTCATCCACCAGCCGCCAGCGGGCGGAGGGGTCAAAGCGGACCGCCGCCTGGAGGCAGTCCGGGTAGACCCGCTCCGCCGGGGTGAGGGGGGAGGGCGCAGGGCGGGGCCGGAACCCCTCGTCCTGGACGGACAGGTCCAGCATCCGGTTGAGCTTGAACAGCCGGAAATCCGCCCGCTCCCGGCACCAGCCGTGAAGGTACCAGCTGGACCAGCGGAACACCAGCTGGCAGGGCTCCACCCTCCGGCGGCTCTCGCCGCCGGGGGCGCAGTAGGTGAAGGAAACCAGCCGCCGCCGGGCGCAGGCGTCCTTGAGCAGGGCCAGCCGGGGCGCGATGGCCGGGCCGTACCAGGAGGCCAGGTCGATCACCACGCAGTCATCCCCCGCGCGGGCCTCTGTCTGCGGCAGACGCTCCATCAGCTGGCGGTAATAGCCGGTGCCGGACACGCTGTCCAGGCTCCGCAGGCCAGCCAGAATAGCCCCCCGGTCCTCGTCGGTGAGGACGGTCCGGTCCAGGCCGTAGCCCTCCATAATGGAGATGCCGCCCCCCACCCCGCGGGCCGTCCGCAGGGGAATCCCAGCCCGGCACAGGCGGTCAATATCCCGCTGGATGGTCCGCACGCTCACCTCAAACCGCTCCGCTAGGTTTCCTGCTGTGGTCTGCTCCTCCCGGAGCAGTACCGACAGGATACCGATTAGCCGGTCAATTGCCATTGCGCTGCCTCCCCTTCCCGCTCCGGAGTGTGGCAAAAAACACCTTTACAGCGCAAAATTGCCCTTCTGAAAGACCGGGACCTCCTGTCCGTCCCTGGTCCTGCCCCAGATATCCAGATCAGCCGTCCCCACCATGAAATCCACATGGGTGATGGAGGTGTTGAGCCCGCGGGCCTTCCGCTCGTCCTCGGACAGCCGCGCGCCGTCCCGGATGCACTCCGGGTACGCCTCGCCAAAGGCCAGATGGCAGGAGGCGTTTTCGTCAAATAGGGTGTTGTAGTAGAGAAGCCCCTGACGGCTGATGGGACTTTCGTAGGGCACCAGGGCCACCTCGCCGAAGCGGGAGGCTCCCTCGTCCAGGGAGATGGCGGCTTTCAAAACATCCTCCCCCGTCTTGGCGTGGACTGCCGCGATTTTTCCCGCCTTGACCTCCATGTGGAACCCGTCGATAACGCTGCCGTTGTGGACCAGGGGCATGGAGGCGTAGACCACGCCGTCCACGCCGTCCCGCAGGGGGGCGGTGAAAATCTCCTCCGTGGGGATGTTGGCGATGAAGGGCACACCGGAGAGAGTCTTGCTGCCGCCGCCGGCCCAGAGGTGGTCCTCCGGCAGGCGGATGGTCAGATCCGTGCCAAGGCTGTTGGTGAAACGGAGGCTCTCCAGGCGCAGGCTGTTCAGCTTCTCCACCCGTGCCGCCAACGTATCCAGATGCTGCCGCCAGCGCGCCACAGCGCCGCCGTCCCCGGTAATCCGGATCGCCTGGAAGATGGCGTCCCACAGCTTTTCCATCGCCTCTTCCCCCGGGCAGTCCGGGAACACCTTCGATGCCCAGGAGGGGATAGGGATGGAGGCGACACACCAGGGCACGGCGTTGCTCATCTGCAAATTCCGGTACTCCTGGATGGCTGCCCCTGCGCTCCGCTGTGCCCGGACCAGCCTGTCTGGATCTACACCCAACAGGTTTTCCGGGTTTGTGGCAGAAATGTTCAGGAAAGCCGCGCCCTCTCTGGCGTATCCATTGTGGAAAGCCGCCTGCCAGTCGGGGAACGCATCAAATACATCGTCCCTGGCGTGGAGGAAACGCTCCCTTGCCAGCTCGTCGTCGCCCCACTTCATAATGACCTCCCGGCAGCCGGCGGCATAGGCGGCCTTGGCGCAGAGCCGGGCAAACCAGGCGCAGTCAACCGGCGAATTGATGACCAGATTCTGGCCCGGCTGGATGTTTACGCCTACCTCCACCAACAGCTGCGCGTATTCCGCAAATATTCCCATTTCTTTTGTCCCCTTTCTCTGTTTCATTGTTCAGAAGTCTGGAAATCAGTATATCACAGTCCGCGCCGCCATATTTACCAAATCAGGCCGCCTATTTCTGTGAAAACTGCACAATACGCCCGGATTCCCTGTCAGGAACCCGGGCGTTTATATATTTATCCCCCTACGGCCTGATCCGTCCTGTTGGCCAGATCATAGATCCGGGTGCAGACCCGCCGGGCCAGGGCCATATTGTGGGTCACGGCCACCAGGCCCATCTCCCGCCCTGCGGCCTCCTCCAGGATCTTATTCCAGATCTGGGCCTGGGTGATGACGTCCAGCATGGTGCTGATCTCGTCGCAGACGAGGAAGGATGCGCCGCTCATCAACGCCCTGGCCACGCAGAACCGCTGGAGCTCCCCGCCGGAGAGCTCCCGTGGGAACCGGTCCAGCCACTCCCGCTCAATGCCGAAGGAGGCGAGGACATCCCCGCGCAGCTGGCCGCTCTCCTCCAGCACCTGCCGGAGCCGCCAGCGGGGGTTGATGGCCCGCTCCGGGTGCTGGCCGATCAGCTGCACCGGACAGACGCCCTTTGTTGGCAGGGGTTTCCCGTCCAGCAGGACGGCCCCGCCGGTGGGGGCAAGATAGCCGGACAGGAGCATGGCCAAGGTGCTTTTGCCGTACCCGCTGGGGGCCACCAGCCCCACCCGCTCACCGGAGCAGACGGCGAAATCCACCTGTTCCAGCACCCACGGGGACGTGCGGCTATAGCGGAAACTGATATTCTTTGCCTCAAGTCGCATGAATACACCTCACCTCCCCGTCCCGGAGCGTCCGCACGGGCGGCGGGGCCGCCTCGCATTCCGCCGTCCTGTGGGGGCAGCGGGGCGCAAACAGGCACCCCTTTGGCAGGCTGCCCGCGTAGGGCTGGAACCCGGGGATAGGCTGGAACCCGTTTTGGGGCAGGGCCCGCCACAGGGCCTGGCTGTAGGGGTGGCGCAGCGCCCCCTGGCGGAAATCTTCTGCCGGGGCGGTCTCCACCGTAGTTCCCGCGTAAAACACCGCAATCCGGTCTGCAAAGTCAACGGCCAGATCGATGTCGTGGGTGATGAGCACCACCCCCCGGCCCTCGTCCGCCATCTCCCGGAACATGGACAGCGCCTCCTTGGCCTGCTCCAGGCCCATGCCCGGGGTGGGCTCGTCGGCAATGACCAGTTGGGCGTCTGCCAACAGGGCGGTGGACACCAGCACCCGCCGGGCCATGCCGCCGGAGAGCTGGAAGGGGTAGAGCCGCTCCGTCTTCTCCGGCAGGCCGAAGCGCCGGAACAGCTCCCGCCGCCTGGCCGTGGGGCGGGGCTTCTGATGGCCGTCCGCCTGCCGGCCCACCTTCATCAGCGGGTCCAGGTAGGCGACGGACTGGGGCACCAGGGCGATCTCGCCGCCCCGGAGGCTGCGCTGCCGCTCCGGCGTCAGGGGCTGGCCGCCATAGCGCATGGCGCCGCCCACCGCGGCATTGGCTGGCAGGATGCCCAAGATGGCCGCGGCCAGCAGGCTTTTACCGGACCCGGAGGAACCGGCCACCGCCAGGATCTCCCCGGGGTAGACTGTGAGGCTCAGGCTGGAGATGACCTGCAATTGCCGCTGCTCCAGGGAGCCGTCATACATGCGGAAGGACACCGACAGGTCCGAAATCTCCAGCAAAGGCTGTTTTTCTTCCATGTTTGCCTCCTATTCCTGGGCGCTGTAGGGGTCGATGATGACCCGCAGGTTCTCCCCCAGCCGGTCGATGAGCAGCACGACAGCCACCAGCAGCGCACCGGGGAACACGGCCAGCCACCACATGCCCGCGGACAGGTACTTCATGCTCTCAGAGAGGATAATCCCGATGGCCGGCTGCTCCGGTGGCAGGCCGTAGCCCAGAAAGGACACAGACGCCTCGTGGAGGATGGCGTGGGGGAACATGAGCACCAGCCCCACGAAAAACTGGGGGGCCAGATGGGGCAGCAGGTGGTGCGTCAGCACCCAGCCGCTGGATTTGCCCAGCCGCCGGGAGGCCATGATGTAGGGCTGGCCCCGCAGCTGCATGACCTCGGCGCGGATGAGCCGGGCCAGGCCGGTCCAGTGGGTGACGGCGATGCCCGCCAGCAGGCCCTTCAGCCCCCGGCCGCAGGCAAAGGAGATGAGGATGATGAGCACCATATGGGGTACGCCCATCACCAGGTCGATGAGCCAGGTGATCACCCCGTCCACTGCCTTGGAGCCTGTGGCGGCGGCAACGCCGGTGAGCACAGCGGCCACCGCGCTGATGAGGGAGGCGGCCACCCCCACCGTCAGGCTCACGGACAGGCCCTTGAGGGTGCGCAGGAAGAGGTCCCTGCCCAGCCAGTCGGTGCCGAAGGGGTGGGCCAGGGAGGGGGGGAGCTTGGCGCTGGCAAAGTCCGGGGCCACCGCGCTCTCGGGGATCAGCACCCCCGCCGCGAAGGCCGCCAGGACCGCCAGGAGCATGAGCATCGTATAGGCCAGCAGCCGCTGGCGGCGGTTCCATCGTTGTCTCATGCCCGGCCCTCCCTGATCTGGGGATCTACCACGCCGTAGAGCAGGTTGGCAATCAGATTGCCTGTGCAGACAAAGAGGGTGGAGAAGAGGGTGATGCCCAGCAGCAGCGGTACGTCGCTGTTCAGCCCAGCTGCCGCCACTGCCGAGCCCAGCCCGGGATAGGAGAACACGTTCTCCGCCAGCACCGACCCGCCGAACAGCTCCGCAAAGGAGGCGAACTGGAGGGTCAGGGCCGGCAGGAGGATGTTGCGCAGGCCGTGGCGGCAGAGGATGGACCACGCCCCCTCGCCCCTGGCCCGGGCGAAGAGGACATATTCGCTCTCCAGCACATCCACCAGCTTCTGCCGGGTGTGCAGGGCGATGTTGGAGAAGGACATGAGGCTCAGCGTCAGGGCGGGCAGAAACAGGTGATGGAGCCGCTGGGCCAGGGTGACGTCCTCATTGCGCATCCCGATGGGGGTGGAGAACCCCAGGGGGAACCACCCCAGCCACACCGCGAAGATCAGCAGGAACACCAGCGCCAGCCAGAAGGTGGGGACGCTGCTGAGGATGTAACAGGTTTTTTTGATCACCCGGTCCGCCAGGCGGTCCCGGCTCATGCCCATGACGCAGCCCAGGGCAAAGCCGATGAGCCCGGAGAACAGCCAGGCGCAGAGCATCAGCGCCAGGGAATTGGCGAACCGCTCCCCGATGACCTCCAGTACCGGGCGGCGGTACAGCAGGGACTGGCCGAAGTCGCCATGGAGCAGGGCGCCCAGCCAGGCGAGGTACCGCTGGACCGGCGGGTCGTTGACCCCCCAGTACTCCTCCAGCTCCAGCCGCTGCTCCGGGGATACGCCGCCCACGCCCAGCACATATTGCTGGACCGGGTCCACCGGCGACGCGCTGACCAGCGCAAAGGCGATCACGCTCACCGCCAGCAGCAGCGCCAGGGTCTTGAGCAGATGGTTCAAAAACGCACGTCCAGTCCGGACGCCCAGGCTTGTCATCATCACACTTCCTTTCACAGCAAGCGCCGCGCCCATAGGGGCGCGGTGTGCCTGCTTATCATCAGTCAGTCCAGCTCCAGTCCCGCAGGTTCTGGAGCAGCGGCATGGACGCGCCGTGGGCGTGGAGCTGCTGCTGCCCGATGTCCAGGCCGTCGCGGACGTAGTAGAGGTGCTGGACGTTCACCAGCCACACCCAGGGGCAGTCCCCCTGCATGGCTGTGCCGGTGGTCCCGTCCCACTGGGCCAGCTGCCAGTTGCGGTTGGCCTCCTCCACCGTCAGTGCCTCCATGGCCGCCTGCAAATAGCCGTCCACCACGGCGCTGCTGTACCCCTCGGGGTTGTAGTAGTCGTCCCGCAGCATGTTGTCGCTGTGGAACAGGCTGTAGGAGGTGTAGGGGTTGGAGGAACCCCAGCCCATGCACACCGCGTCGCTGAACATCCGCTTGCTGATGTCGTCCCAGCTGGTGCCCTCCACAATCACATGGATGCCGATGGCCCGGAACTGCTCAGCCGCCGCCATGGCTACCGCCTGGCGCACGGAGTCGCCGCTGGGGTAGATGCAGGTGAACTCCGCCTTCAGGCCGTCCCGCTCCACAATGCCGTCCCCGTCGGTGTCCGCCCACCCTGCATTGGCAAGGAGCTCCTTGGCATACGCCACGTCGGTGGTTAGCGTCACTGCGGGGTTGTTCCAGGGGAAACCGTCGTTCTCCGAGTAGCAGGGGGTGGCGAAGCCGCCCAGGGCCATGCTGGCGATCAGATCCCGGTCCGCCGCGTAGGCCATGGCCTGCCGGATCTCCAGATTGCAGGTGACGTCGTTGCCGTAGGGGTAGCCGTCCTCCGTCAGCTTCCCCTCGTCGGGGGACAGGGGGAGGGTAAAGCCCCGGTTGTCCACGGTCGTCACCGCCTGGAGCGTGTAGCCCGGGATCTCCGCGTCCGCCAGGGTGGCGGCGGTGAGGGCGATATCCACCTGCCCGGCCTTGACGGCGGCAAAGGCCGCGTCCTCATCCTGGAAGATGATGGTTACATTCTTGATCGAGGGGACTGTGCCGTAGTAGCCCTCGTTGGCCTCCAGCATCAGCTGCTCCTGCTTGTTCCACTGGACAAATTTGTAGGGGCCGGAGCCGATGGGGCTGTCGCCATAGCCCGGGCCGTAGGCGTGGGCGGGGACGATGCCCACTGTGGCCACCGTGTTCAGAAAGGTGGAGGTTGGCTTGACCAGGGTAAAAACGACGGTGGTGTCGTCCGGCGTCTCCACCTTCTCCAGGAAGGTCAGGTCCAGGGAGGACTGGCTCTCCTTGGCAGTGCGGAAGGTGAAGGCCACGTCCTCCGCCGTGAGGGGCTCGCCGTCGGTGAAGAACACATCATCCCGGATAGCGAAGGTCCAGGTGAGGCCGTCATCCGAGAGGCTGTAGTCCACCGCCAGATCGTTGGCAAAGGTCATATCCTGCCGGTACTCCACCAGAGTGCTCTGGACCAGGGGGGTGGTGCCGTGGCCCCAGCCCTGGCAGGGGTCCAGGGAGGTGGGCTCGCTGGAGATGGAGATGATGACGCTCTCCCGCTCCGGCGCACCGGGAGCGTCCGCCTGCTGGGTCTGGTTGGAGGCGGCTGCGCCGCATCCGGCCAGCAGGACGAGGGCGAGGGCGAGAAAAAGGGCCGTCCATTTCTTGTTCATAGGGCTCTCCTTACTGGTTCTTATATGGGGGGATTAGTATTCCCCGTTGTCGTCTACCTTACCAGATCAGGAGGCGGATGAGAAGCCCGGTGGGGGGATAAAATTTTCACAATCCAGGGGCTGCTTGGGGCATTGATAATTTTCAAACAGCCCCTGGCAGTCCACCAAGCCGGGAGCTTGCATTTGGCTTGGGTTGGATGTCCGCCTTGCCCTGCAAAAATCCTTGACATTTTATCCAAAATACTTTATGCTAATGTAAAAGGTTCTTTACATTTGGAGGCGTATCATGAGACGGCTTTTGAAAAAGTGGGGAATACACCAGCCGGATGAAATGGAACAAGCAATCCGTTTCCGGGCACAACGGAACGCCTACCGCTTTTTGATAACTATGCTTCTGGCATGGTCCTTATATGAAGGCTATCAGGCTGATAGCCACCGCAGCAGGGTGAACCCGCTCCCCTGTGCCCTATTCGCAGCGGCAGTGCTGATCCAGATGCTTTCCCAGTCCATCATGGCTCGTAACGCAGTAAAGGATGATGTGGATTCCTATGAAACAGGGCCGCTTACAGGGCTTATACTGTGGGGATGTGCGGCAGTCAGCCTAGTCGCTGTCGCCGTAGCCGCAGCAGCTTTTATGTGTATCAAAATATGAGGAACAACATAAAAGAACTGCGTAAAGCAAAAGGGTATCGCCAGGAGGATCTTGCAACTGCACTCGGTGTTTCCAGGCAAACGATCATAGCAATAGAAAACAACAAATACAACCCTACGCTTGAACTGGCTATGAAGCTGGCCCGCTATTTGCAGACAACCGTTGAAGAGCTGTTTACCTTGGAGGAGGACGTATGAAAAAGGGTGTAGCGTTAACTTTGCCGTATGTGGCTATACTGGTGATAGATTTCTATCTGCTGCCTTTTTTGGCAAAGGATACTGGTACTGCAATGCTTTTCATGCTGTGCATCATGCCGCTTATTGCTGTTGTTTCGTCGATTGCATATGGGGCGCGCAACGGGTTCCATATCGTGTTTCCTGTTGCTGCGGTTCTCCTGTTTATCCCAACCATCTTTATTCACTACAATATATCTGCTTGGGTATATGCGATTGTTTATGGAGTGGCCACGCTTGTTGGAACTGGTATTGGTGCCATATTCTACAAAAAAAGATGAACGTCCACAGCATCGGACAGCTGTTGGGGAAGGCCGTATAATACGATATGCAGCAGTGCCTGTGAGGGGACACCCTTCACAGGCACTGCTGGCGTTTGCTTACCGGATGACCCGATGGATATCCTCAATCCGTCCCAGCACCAGCAGGTGCTCATCCTCCCGGAAGGTGTAGTCCGGGCTCAGGTTCGGGCGGATCACGCCGTCCCGGATGGCGGCGATGACGGTCAGGTTGCACTTGACACGGAAATTCAGCTCCTTCAGGCTCTTGCCCACCCAACGCGGCAGGGGCTGGAGCTCATAGATGGAGTAGTCCGCGGTGAGCCGGATGCAGTCGAAGATACTGTCGGAGCTCTCGCTGACGGCGAGGCTGACGGCGACCTCCAGCTCGGGGTAGATCACCTCGTCCGCCCCGTTGCGCAGGAGGAATTTCGCCTGCACGTCGTCGTCCGCCTTGCTGAACACCTTCTTGGCCCCCAGCTCCTTGAGCAGGCTGGTGATTTGCAGGCTGCCCAGGATGTTGCTGTCCCCCAGGCAGACGAAGCAGGCGTCAAAGCTGGGGATGTCAAAGGAGCGCAGGACCTCCTCGTTGGTGCAGTCCCCCACCTTGGCGCTGACCACCAGGGGCAGCAGGTCCTCCAGTGTCTCGCTGACCTGGTCGGCCACCATGACCTCGCATTTCTGCTCCGCCAGGGCCCGGCAGAGGTGGTGCCCAAAGGAGCCCAAACCGACAATTAAAAATGATTTCATTTGACTAACCTCCTGAACGGTTCATTCCATTCATCCAATGGTAATCTGCTCCTGGGGCAGTGTGACCGGGGGCAGGGCCCGCTTCTCCAGCAGGGCCACGGCGAAGGAGATGCTGCCCACGCGCCCGCAGTACATGAGGAAAACAATGATTGCCCGGCTCAAGGGCAGGAGATCCCGGGTGATGCCGGTGGTCATGCCGGCGGTGCCGATGGCGGAGAAGGTCTCAAACAGCACGTCCGTCAGGGGCATTGTCTGGATGGCACAGATGGCCAGCGCGCCGGACAGCGCCAGCAACAGGTTGGTATAGAGCACGGAGGTGGCCTTTTTCAGCGAGTCATCCCCGATGCTGCGGCCAAAGGCATTGGCGCTGCGCTCCCGCCGTACGCCCGCCAGGGCGTGGAGCAGCACCACGAAAACGGTAGTCGTCTTGACGCCGCCGGCGGTGGAGCCGGGGCTGCCGCCGATGAACATAAAGATGATGGTCAGCAGCAGGCTGCCGGGGCTGAGGGCGGCGGTATCGGTGGAGTTGAAGCCCGCGGTGCGGGGGGTGACAGCGTCAAACAGGGCGGAGAGGATCTGCTCCAGCATGGGCCGTCCTGCGCCCAGGTTGCCCCGCTCCAGCAGGAAGAACAGCAGCCCGCCCCCCAAGGTCAACGCAAGGTTCATGGTGAGCACCACCTTGGTCTGGAGCCGGTAGCGCCGCCAGCAGAGCTTGTTGCGGGCCAGATCGTCCCAGACCAGAAAACCCAGCCCGCCCACCAGAATCAGCGTGCAGATGGTCAGGCTGACAAGCGGGTCCCCCGCAAAGGCCGTGAAGGAGGAATATTCGCCGCTGTATGTCCCCATCAGGTCAAACCCGGCATTACAGAAGGCGGAGATGCTGTGCCACACCCCGTAATAAATCCCCCGCCCCAGGCCAAAAATCGGGACAAAGCGGATGGACAGCAGCGCCGCGCCCACCCCCTCCGCCAGCAGGGTGCCCAGAAAGATGCGGCGGATGAAGGGGACAAAGCCGCCCAGCTGGTTGTAGCTGACGCCCTCCACCACCACCTCCCGCTGCCGCAGGCCCAGCCGCCGCCGGAGCAGCAGCAGGAACAGGGTGGCGATGGTCATGAAGCCCAGGCCGCCCACCTGGATCAGGGCGATAATGACCACCTGTCCGAAGGTGGTCCAGTAGGTACCCGTATCCTGCTGCACCAGGCCGGTCACGCAGGAGGCGGAGGTGGCGGTAAACAGCGCGTCGGAAAAGGACGCGCCGCCGGGGGAGACGCTGGCGAGGGGCAGCATCAGCAGCCCCGTCCCCAGAAGAATCATGATAAAAAAGCCCAGGGCGATAATCTGCACACTGGACAGCTTTGCTTTTTTCCGTCGTTTCATAGGCATCCCTGTCATTTCCGGGCCCGCCGCCAGGCACGGGCCGCCAGAATATAGCAAGCTTCAGAATCCGCAGCAGAACAGGGGCGGGCAGAAGACACGGCCCTGCGCTATCTGCCCCCCTGCACCTTTGGCAGGCATTTTGATGGTTGCTGCTGGTTCAGCATACCACATCTTGCCGCCCGGCGCAACCGCCCGGCCCAAATAATGGCAAGAAAGAAAAACGGGGAGTATTAACGATATCTGTCAATACTCCTCGTTTTTAGGCGGTCAGCCAGCCGGGGGGCGTTGTGTCGGTTTCCTCCGGCGTGGGGGTCCACTCGGGAGCCGGTACGGGGGTGGGGGTCCATTCACCGGACGGACCTTCCTCCGGGGCCTCTTCCGGTTCGCTGTCCCCACCGGCGTCCGGCTCATCCTCTGAGGCGGCGGGCAGCTGGATGGGGGTATCCGTCCGGCCATGGGTGCTGAAATATGTATAGCCGTAGAACTGGCCCGGCTGGAGGGCCTCGCCGTAGTAGTAGGCCATCAGCTCTGTCACCGTCACCAGCTGATACCCCTGCTCCTGGAGCCAGGGCACCAGCACGGCGACGGCCTGGGCGGTACTCTCATAGGTGCTGTGGAGCAGGATGATTTCGCCGTCTAAATCCTGGAGGCCCTGGATGTAGCTGACCACCGCCTGCGCGTCCTGGCTCAGCCAGTCCTGCGGGTCGATTGTCCAAGTAATCAGCGTGCGTCCTGTGTCGTATTTCACGGTTTGATTGACCGCGCCGTAGGGGGGGCGCACCAGGGTGGGGGCGGCCCCGGCTGCGGCGATGAACGCCGCGTCGGCCGTATCCAGATCCGCCAGCAGGGCGCTCTTCTTCATTTTGCTGAGATCCCGGTGGGCGTTGGAGTGGCTGGCAATCTCACAGCCCAGCTCCGCCATCCGCGCCAGTGGCGCGGGGAACCCGGCCACGTTCCTCCCGACCTCAAAAAAGGTGGCTACGGCGTGGTTTTCCTCCAGGACGTCCAAAATCTGATCGGTATAGATCTCGTGGGGGCCGTCGTCGAAGGTAAGCGCCACCATCGGCCCGCTGGGGTCGACCGTGCGGACATAGGGCTCATCCGGCGCGGCAGGAGGCGTCTCCTCCGGTCCGCCAGCCTCTGCCGTATCGGGCTGGGACTTATCGGGGGCAGAGATTGGATTGGCTTCGGCGCCCCCGTCCTCCTCAGGGGCGGCAGCTTTCCCTATGCAGCTGGTGCTGGAAAAGAGGATCAGCAGGGAAAGGGCAATAGAGAAGAGATGATTCATAGCACGGGACTTCCTTCGACTGTATTTGACCTATCCATTATCCCCCTTACGCGCCGGAAAAGCAAGAGGAAATCGGTTACAGATTTTACAATAATTTTCCGCCGGAGGGGCGGCTGTTGTTCATATTTTAATGTGTGCGGATTGGCGAGGGCTTTTCTGCGCAGGCCGGGCCGGAGCAAACGCAGCGGAGGGACGCCGGCGGGGCCTGGGCAACAGGTGTCAACCCGGAAAAAACCGCCAAAAATTCCAGCCAATTTCTGCCATTCCGGAGAAAAAGAAAAATTTCCGTAAAATGGGCCAAACATAACATTTACAGGCCGGAATATTTGTGCTATATTGATTACTGTATGAGTACCTTGCTGTGTATTCACACCATAGCAGTATCAAATATTCAGGAGGAGCTATTGTATGGCAAGAAAATTCAAGTCCATGGACGGCAACAACGCGGCGGCACATGTTTCCTATGCGTTTTCCGAGGTTGCGGCGATCTACCCGATCACCCCGTCCAGCCCCATGGCCGACCTGGTTGACCAGTGGTCCGCCAACGGCCTGAAGAACATCTTCGGCACCCAGGTGAAGGTGGTGGAGATGCAGTCCGAGGCCGGCGCCGCCGGCGCGGTCCACGGCTCCCTGGGCGCAGGCGCCCTCACCAGCACCTACACCGCTTCTCAGGGCCTGCTGCTGATGATCCCCAACATGTACAAGATCGCGGCCGAGCAGCTGCCCACTGTTTTCCATGTCTCCGCCCGCACGGTCTCCACCCATGCGCTGAACATCTTCGGCGACCATTCCGACGTCATGGCCTGCCGTCAGACCGGCTTCGCCATGCTGGCTGAGGGCAACGTGCAGGAGGTCATGGACCTCTCCCCCGTGGCCCATCTGTCCGCCATCTCCGGCAAGGTGCCCTTCATCAACTTCTTTGACGGTTTCCGCACCTCCCACGAGATCCAGAAGGTGGCTGTGTGGGATTTCGAGGACCTCAAGGACATGTGCGACATGGAGGCTGTCGACGCCTTCCGCAAGCACGCCCTGAACCCCGAGCATCCCTCCACCCGTGGCTCCCATGAGAACGGCGACATCTTCTTCCAGCACCGCGAGGCCTGCAACAAGTACTACGACGAGCTGCCTGCCGTTGTTGAGAAGTACATGGGCAAGGTCAACGAGAAGCTGGGCACCAACTACCAGCTGTTCAACTACTACGGCGCTGCCGACGCTGACCGCGTCATCATCGCCATGGGCTCCATCTGCGACGTGGCCGAGGAGGTCATCGACTACATGAACGCCCACGGCGAGAAGGTCGGCCTGGTCAAGGTCCGCCTCTACCGCCCCTTCGCCGCCGGCAAGCTCCTCGCGGCCATCCCCGCTACGGCCAAGAAGATCGCGGTCCTCGACCGCACCAAGGAGCCCGGCGCCCTGGGCGAGCCCCTGTATCTGGACGTGGTCTCTGCCCTGGCCAACGCCGGCAAGAACGACGTGCAGGTCATCGGCGGCCGCTACGGCCTGGGTTCCAAGGATACCCCTCCCTCCAGCGTGTTTGCCGTCTATGATGAGCTGAAGCTGGACAACCCCCGCCGTCAGTTCACCATCGGCATCGTGGACGACGTCACCAACCTCTCCCTGCCGGAGAAGGAGGCCCCCAACACCGCCGCAGAGGGCACCATCGAGTGCAAGTTCTGGGGCCTGGGCGGCGACGGCACCGTGGGCGCGAACAAGAACTCCATCAAGATCATCGGCGACCACACTGACAAGTACATTCAGGCGTACTTCCAGTACGACTCCAAGAAGACCGGCGGCGTGACCATCAGCCACCTGCGCTTCGGTGACAAGCCCATCCGTTCCCCCTACTATATCAATAAGGCTGACTTTGTGGCCTGCCACAACCCCAGCTATGTGACCAAGGGCTTCAAGATGGTCAACGACGTCAAGCCCGGCGGCGTGTTCATGATCAACTGCCAGTGGGATTTCGAGGAGCTCAGCCATCACCTCAACGCTGAGGCCAAGCAGTATATCGCCAAGAACAACATCCAGCTCTACACCATCAACGCCATCGACCTGGCCGCCAAGATCGGCATGGGCAAGCGTACCAATACCATCCTCCAGAGCGCTTTCTTCACCCTGGCCAAGGTCATGCCCCAGGAGCAGGCCATCCAGTATATGAAGGACGCCGCCACCAAGTCCTACTCCAAGAAGGGCGAGGACGTGGTGAAGATGAACCACGAGGCCATTGACGCCGGTGCTACCGCCTTCACCAAGATCGACGTGCCCGCCGACTGGGCCAACGCTGTGGACGCCAAGGTCGGCCACGACCTGGCCGGCAAGGCCGAGCTGGTCACTATGGTCAAGGATATCCTGGAGCCCGTGGGCCGCATGGACGGCGACAGCCTGCCTGTTTCCGTGTTCATGCCCCATGTGGACGGCCAGTTCGAGCTGGGCGCCGCCGCCTATGAGAAGCGCGGCGTAGCCGTCAGCGTCCCCACCTGGGACCCCGAGAAGTGCATCCAGTGCAACACCTGCTCCTATGTCTGCCCCCATGCCACCATCCGCACCTTCGCCCTGACTGAGGACGAGGTCAAGAACGCCCCCGAGGGCCTCAAGACCGCTCCCGTCAAGGCCGGCAAGGGCAAGGGCGTGTACACCTACGCCATCGGCGTCAGCCCCCTGGACTGCATGGGCTGCGGCGTGTGCGTGGAGGCCTGCCTTGCCAAGGAGAAGGCCATCAAGATGGTGCCCCAGGAGAGCCAGGCCGAGCAGGCCAAGGTCTGGGATTACCTGGTCAAGACCGCTCCCAAGGCCGACATGCAGGACAACACCGTCAAGGGCAGCCAGTTCAAGCAGCCCTACCTGGAGTTCTCCGGCTCCTGCGCCGGCTGCGCCGAGACCAGCTATGCCCGT